>JBCCHD010000003.1 GCA_039028935.1 Pseudomonadota bacterium
AACTGGAAGCCGCACTCAAGCGAGGGCGACGACTACGACATCAGGTGGCCATTCTGTTTCTCGATCTCAACCGATTTAAGGCGGTGAATGACACACTGGGCCACGACGTTGGAGATGAACTGCTTAAACGGGTCACTACCCGAATTCGAGGCCTACTCCGCGATTCGGATGTTCTGGGTCGACTCGGTGGTGACCCGTTTAAGCAGTTCATCTCCAACGTCGTGGCCCAGTGTGTCATTCACCGCCTTAAATCGGTTGAGATCGAGAAACAGAATGGCCACCTGATGTCGTAGTCGTCGCCCTCGCTTGAGTGCGGCTTCCAGTTCGATGAGTAACTTTGCGCGATTGGGGAGACCGGTTAACTGATCGTGATAGGCCAGGTGCATGGCCGAATCTGTTTGGCGTTCGAGTTGTGAATTAATGGAGCGAAGTTCAGCGTTTTTCTTCTGCATCTGCAATCGATGCGACCGCAGCTCGCGAAAGCGAAATAACCCGAAAATCAGAACAACACTCAATAAACCGGCGATTCTAAACAAAGGTCCATAATTTGTTTCGAGATGGATAGTGGATGCGGCCCACTTGCGATAGATGTTTTGTCGCGTGACATCAGGGATGGCTTTAATGGCTTTTGTTGTGCTCGACGCGAGGAGTGGCAGATCCTTACTGACCAACATTTGAAAACCAGTGAGGTCTTCGCCATAGCCGCCGTTTACTTTAAGTGTGCCCTCGAAGTCGCGGAGAATGGCATGGCTCAGCACGGGTAGATCATCCAGTACGGCGTAGATCGCATTGTGCTCGAGGCTCTTAAGTGCGTCTTGCAGCGTCTCGTATTCAACAAATTCTAAGTTGAGATATTGACTCTGGAGCTGTTCGGTTTGTGAGTAGGTACTGACAATACCGACCTTTACATTGACCAGGTCGTTCAGTGACAGCAGGTGAGGCTCAGAGATATGCGTGGCCATCGCATAGCGTCGCTCAAGAAACGATTCAGTGAAGAGCCAGTCGCCATTGTCGAGAGCGGTTTGCTCCAGACCCAACGAAATGATGTCGCAGTTGCCCCGCTGGATTTGCCGAGTCAGTTCTGAGGGTGTCGAAAAGTGATTCGCTCTGATGTCCAGTGCCAGGGTTTGCCCAATAATTCGAAGGTGATCGGCGACCATGCCATCGTGCCCACCGGGTGTGACGCCTTCTGTGGGCATGCGGTTGCTGTTCACACACACTTTGATCGGCGGTGAGCCCGAGAGGAAGCGCAGTTCTTCAGCGCTCAGGTTGATCTGCTCGGTCTTAAACGTCTTTGCGTTGGCCTCATTGCCGGTCCACTTAGCCATTATCTGTGTGGCGCGCTGTTCCGGTATATCGGCGAGTGCTTTCTCGACGATGTCGCGGAGAATGGGCCAATCTGAACGCACGCCCATGTGCACGTTGTTAAAGCTGTCTCGAAAGCTGAACGCGGGTTCGAGTCCGGTGATCAGCTGTGTTTCTTGCCAGTAGGCCATTGTCGCCAAATTCTCAACAAGACCGTCGGCTTTGCCGGTGAGCACCGCATCCAGGGCGTCCAGATTGCTATTCACTTCAATAATACGAATCTCAGGATGCTGCTCTTGTAGGAAGCTGATGTATGAGTATCCCGCGGGTACGGCGAGCGCCTTGTTGTGCATGTCTTCCAGCGATTTGAAGCGAGTACCGGTGCGCGTGAACATGTAGTAACGCACGGCAATATAGGGTTTTGTGAAGTTAAATTTAATGCCCCGATTGCGCGTCCAGTACATGGCGGGAAGCATGTCAATCTGTTTGGTTTCGAGCTTATGTAGAAGCTCTGACCATGGGTCGCCAGTGACCATCTGAATCGTCAAGCCCGTGCGAGCCGCAACTTCATCAAGGTAATCCTTTGCGACACCCGTGTAGCCGGAATCATCCACATAGTCCATCGGCGGCCAATCGAATTCGCCGCCGACCACGATGGTGGGATGCTCGGCCATAAACGCGCGTTCTTGCTCAGTAAACTCGATTGCCGCGAGCGTCTGTGTCCAGCTCACGCACAAAAGCAGTACTGAGAGCGCGAGCGGAGACGGTTTCCGCGATGTGGCGACAGATTCATTGAAAATGCGCCGGTGGGGACTATAGAACATTACGCGCTCAGAGCAGATTGAATGGCATTAATAGGTTAGCGGCGAGTTGGACCAATTCTTGAGTGAGGGTGAGTCAGTGCGTGCTGCCTCTGATGGCACTGAGCGGCGGCGCACTGCACCGCCGTAGCGTGGTCAGGGCATCCAGTCTTTACGCACAGGCGGGCATACCCTTAGATGGTCATCGGGATCGATCATTCGTGAATTTAGTCGGTAAAATCCCTGATGTTGATGCAACGCTCCTCTATACTACTCACGAGTTGAGTTCACATTGATTGAGCGCCGAGCCCCATGATGAGGCACGCTGTGTTCGTTGTGAAAATACGAGTCGACCGGTGATGTGGGCACCGTTTCGGGTCGCCTAAATCGAGCGTTTATCGCCCAGCATATAGTGATTACCCAATGACAAAATTAACGCAGTTCAGTCATGGCGCAGGTTGTGGTTGCAAGATCGCGCCTAACCTGCTCGCATCATTTCTGGAGTCCGATTTCGTTCCCCCGGCGGATGCGCGGCTGCTCGTTGGAAACGAGACCAGCGACGATGCGGCCGTTTATCAACTTGGCGATGACGACTGCATAATCAGCACCACCGACTTTTTTATGCCTATCGTGGATGATCCTCATGAATTTGGCCGCGTCGCGGCTGCAAATGCGATCAGCGATGTGTACGCCATGGGTGGTCGGCCGCTGATGGCGATTGCCGTATTCGGGTGGCCGACAGACCAACTCGGCCCAGACGTCGCGCGGCGCGTTCTGGAGGGTGGGCGCTTTGCTTGTCGAGAGGCCGGTATTGTCCTAGCTGGCGGGCATTCGATTGACGCGAAAGAACCCATTTTTGGATTGGCGGTGACCGGTCGAGTGCGTCGCGCTCATCTAAAAAGAAACAGTACCGCGACGGTGGGTGATGTGCTTTTTCTAACCAAACCATTGGGTGTGGGTGTGCTCACAACGGCGGAGAAACGCGGGTTACTCAAGCCCGAGCACGCGGGTCTTGCTGTTGAGAGCATGATGCGACTGAACACCGTCGGCGCGCTACTGGGCGAAAAAGAAGCTGTGACGGCGATGACGGATGTGACGGGCTTTGGTTTGCTTGGGCATTTGATGGAGATGTGTGACGGCAGCGGCGTCAGCGCACGTATCGAGCGGTCGACTATTCCGGTGTTGGAGGGCGTTTACGAGTATATCGACCTTGATTGCGTACCAGGCGGCAGCCAACGCAACTGGCGAAGCGTGGCATCACAGGTAACCGCACTCGATGATCAGCAAAGCGCGTTATTGTGCGATCCCCAAACCAGTGGTGGTCTATTGTTGGCGGTTGATGTCGCCGCTGCCACCGACGTATCGCAGCTCCTGCGCGATGCCTCTTGTTACGCAGAACCAATTGGCGTGCTCCGGTCTCGCGCATCGGACCAAGTTACGATCGAGGTGGCCGATTGACCGCGCTGCCACTCATTGAAGATGTATCTCCACTGTTGGATCAGCGGGTGCCGATGATCGATGTGCGAGCTCCTATTGAATTTGAAAAAGGTGCACTACCGTTTGCACGAAACTTACCGCTCCTTGAGGACGCAGAGCGGCATCAAGTTGGTCTGTGCTACAAAAACAATGGCCAAGATGCCGCGATAATGCTCGGACACAAACTGGTGAGTGGCTTGACGAGGCAATCTCGAATCGAATCATGGAGGCAGTTCGTTGCTACCCACCCTGATGCAGTGCTGTATTGCGCGCGCGGTGGGTTGCGCTCAACGTTGAGTCAGCAGTGGTTGGCGGACATTGGTGTGCCGATCCCGCGTGTGCAGGGTGGATATAAGCAGATTCGACGCGCGCTGCTTACGTACCTTGATGCGGCCTGTCTCGAGCAGTCTTTTGTATTGCTATCGGGAATGACCGGGACGGGCAAGACGGAGATGATTCAGACGGTCGATCGGGCGATTGATCTTGAGCAGCTCGCCAATCACAAAGGGTCGAGTTTCGGTCGGCCGCTTGACGAACAGCCTGCTCAAATCGATTTCGAAAATAGCTTGATCCTAGAGTTGATGCGGTTGCGGCGGAAGTCTCCCGAATCGACGATTGTGCTGGAGGATGAAGATCGAAAGATTGGAGGTCGACATTTGCCGCCGCAGTTTGTCGCGGCAATGAAAGCCAGTTCAATGGTCGTCATCGAGTTGCCTTTTGAAGAGCGCATTGAGCGACTGTGGCAGGAATATGTGATCGACCGCTATAACGCAACGATCGCCCTCTATCCTAGCGATGGCGAACATCGTTTCGCTGCGTATTTGCACGATAGTGTGCATCGGATACAGAAGCGACTGGGTGGGGAACGAACGGCCGATATTCAGGCGTCGATCAACGACGCATTAGCTAACCAGCACAACGATGGATTTGCCGGTCATCGAGACTGGCTGGAGACGATCACGGCCGACTACTACGATCCGATGTACGATTATCAGCTGGAGAAACAGCAAGCGCGAATTGTGTTTCGCGGTCGTCCCGAGGAAGTGACGACGTGGCTGCAGTCGAGCGTTTGTGCAGCGTAACGTGAACGCATTCGCCAGTTGAAGGCAAATAGTGATAGCGGCGTACTACTTTGTCAGCAAAGCAATGCTGGTTAAGTCTTCATCGAAACCAATTGAGCACGCTTTGTCACATTCTATGCTCAGTGTGCGATAAGATTGCGCCTGGCGGTCTGAATAGCCTGTTTCTAAGTACGAGCACGCATGTTCGTTTGGGGGGAAGTTGAGTCAGGTAAAACAAAGCGCAGTCGTCCGCGCTATTGGGTATAGCCTATTGATAATGGCGGTAACACACGGCGGGCCCGTCACGGTGCAGGCTGCCGATATCGGGCGTTACAATATCTACACAACCGATACGCCGCGGCCTGGCCGTGGCGACCTGACGTCAAATTGGGTTGTCGCTCGTCATCTACGACAAACACAACCCAACGCCGAAGTTAACCTCTATATTTCGCCTGTTTTTCATGAGCGCTTTGAGGGTGTGGAGCCGGCGTTTACGCCTTCGGTTAACGTGCAACCGATCCCGTTTGGGAGCGGTGTGATTAACGTGTATTCGCAAACGAATCCGGCGCTGAGCGCTGATTCCGACACCAAACGGGCCATGGCAGAGCAAAGAAAGCGGCTGCATGAGGGCAATGTACGTACGTGCAACTTGGCCTTCACGGTTGATGTTTTGGAGCACCTCACGCGTCGGACGGCAAGCAGCGCAAGAGCGGATGGCGAAGATTACATGGCGCAGCGAGAGGCGCTGGGTGACAGGGCGTTTTCGGCACGTGTTCTTGATGATACCAAGCTCAATCTTGAGCGGTCACAAGCCCGACCCAATCAGGGGCCACACGCCGCACCCTTTTTGAGCTTTAATGTTCTGCGACATCGAGACACCCAACGACTGCGATCCAACACGCACCACATTATGCTCGAAGGGAGTGGCGGTGCTCTATTTCCCCTGTTTGAAGTATTAAGCGGCTTTAGTAATCGCATGCTGTTTATTCAGCGAGGCGAGCCCAATACGCCCTCGATTCGTATTGAATCGGCGTCATACATCGGCTTTGCGCACGCGGACAGCACTAAGGCGATCGAAGACTACATCGACAATATGGAGCGCCTGGCAAACGCTCAGCCTGATCGGAATTTTGTCGTGTTTGTTACAAAACACCTCGCCAACCGCAAGGGGCGAGCCGTTGCCGATGGAGACTGGCCGATACTGTTCTCTCAAGACGATGCGCTGGTGACGAAATTGGTTGAAATCATGCGTAATGCCGACCGTTTCCGCGATAGCCGCCTCGGACAAGCGCGCAATCTTGCTGTTCTTGAATTCAAGGGCTTGCCCATGGATGTCACCGACGCGGTGATTCATGGTGCCAATTTGCGGGTACTTATCACCGGCACGATGTCGCTGAGTCAGGCGCTGCAGTACGCGAAACCCATCGTTTACGAAGCGCGCAACTGGCACGACATGATCGCTTATGACATGGGACGCTTCCTAGCAAATGGCAATAGCGCGCTATTTCATCGAAATATCGTGATTACCGAAGGGTTTCGCTTTTTAGATAATCTCAATGCGCAGGCTCTGCAAGTGGTTCGGTGGCACTATGCCTATGGCGTGAGCCCTCGTAATGATCGCCTCGAGGCGGACTGGGATCTTTACCAGGCGAACTACCAGAGCGAACAAATGGATCTGCTTCGCTATCGCGATGAGGTGAGCTTTCAGGTTCCTGGCGACACGCACGGCCAACTCAAGAACCCGGCCTACGACCTGCCGAGAGGTCATTTGCTTGACAATGTTGCCGCCTATTGCAGTGACGCCGCCGATATTCTCGATGAATTCAGACGAAGCTATGCGCAGCGAGGCCTGTGTGAAAAATGTTTTTCCACCCGCGCCAAACGGCGTGAGGCGGCGGAAAAAATTATGCGCAAGCTTTCACCGGTACTCGAATCCCGGTTTCAAAATCCGTAGAGGAACTGAAGACTATGAACAGCGACTTATCATTTTTTCGTGCACGAATTGCGACCGTGGTGTTACTGGTTTTGACGGTGTTTGTATCGGGCTGTGATCTCGCTAGCGGCGGTTCGGCACCGGCTGGCGGACCCCCCCAAAGCGATGAAGAAAAGCGACAAGCTGAAGCCAGCGGTTTGAGCCTAACCGAGGTACCGGATGAGATTGAAATGGCGGAAGTGCCGGAAACGGGTGTCAGTCTTGGCTGGGCCTGGGACAAAGCCAACCACGAGCCCATCCCAACCATTTGTGTGGAGTTTGTCGAAGGCGAAGAAAAAGCCCAAACACGCTATCTCACTATGTCGGAAGTGTCCGATACCTACGAGCTTATGCAGTCGATGGATATTTCGGCTGAGGCGTCCGTGAAGACCATTGGCTTTAAGGCAGAGGGCAAGGCCGCCTTTGCAAAGTCAGTCAATATTAATTCCTCCAGTAACACATTTGTAATGAACGCCAAGGTGTTCAATGGCGTGCGCTTTGCGGCACCTGCGCCGTTGGCCGAAAATGGTGAGATCGATGATTTCAAGGTTACGTATCGCGGCGGTCTGTCGGGGTCTATTCGTCTAACCGAGCGCGCCGTACAGCTTGCATCGAAGCGGGAATTGACAGACTTCAAGAGTATGTGCGGCACGGCGTTTGTGTCGGCCATTTTCGGTGGCGCAAAGCTAACGGCGGTAATCACCACGAATACCAGCAGTCGCTCCGAAAAAGAATCGATGTCAGCCGAGCTTAGCGGTAGTGGTTGGGGTGCCGAATTTAGCTCGAAACTAGATAGTGACACGCAAGTGAATAACGCAACCGATAGTATGAATGTGTCGCTGTTTCAGACCGGTGGCAGTGGCGACGCGATTCCAGTGACCAAGGAAGATCTGGTCAAAAAAATGGAAACGCTGTCAATGGATGCATACACCGCGCCGAAGGACTTCAGTATCGCGCTGACCCCGTATGAATTGTTGTCAAATTGGCCCAAACGAGCGTTACCGTCGCGCGCCACCGAGCTCGATGAGCTTGCGAGTTTCTGGGGCGCTTACAACACGCTGTACGATGAAATTCAGGACACCCTTGATAGTCCGAATGAGTACGCGGCGGTGAACATCGATGAAAAGGGCTGTATTGAGATTGACGACGGGATCCGGCCCGGCGAGCCGGTGGCGACAGCGGATCTACAAAAAGTCACCAAAGATTTTGTCGACGACATTCCGAAGATGGGTTTTGTCAGAGCGAATAAGCGCTATCAGTCGGCTGTTATGGAGCTGTATGCCGCCGCAGCGATTCCAGGCAGTGATGCTGATAATGCGCACAACATAAAAGCGTTGCGCATGGCCCAGGATGATATTTTAGTCGCGCTCAAGGAAATGCAGGATGTGGCACAGGACTGCGTTTCGAAGAGCGATACATGTTTGTTCAACCAGCATAAATACCGTAGCCCCTACGCCTATCGCCTGCAGTTGTTGCCTAAACTGGGCTACGCGCAGAACTCGCGCGATCTCATCGAGCTATTTGTCGAGGATGTGTCCAAAACTCGATGCAAGCTTAATCCCGAAAACGCCGGCTGTATTTCCAACAGCCGCGCCGATGGCTGGCACGAGAAGATTGGCCTATTACCGGTCGTAAAGGCCCAGCAGCCCGAGTTGCATGCACACTTGAGCACACTGCTTGATAACAAAGAGTATCGTGAGCGTCATACATGCAGCCGTAACATCGAAGGCAGTCCAGCATTGAGCGTTGAGAAAAAACACAATGTGATATGGGCGGATTTGTCGCGGTTGCCGGCACGCACACTGTCCGCCGAGCAGTCCAAATAAGGGAGTACCATCGCCATGCCGGATGGGCAGCAGGTGGACGGCTAAAGACTCATCTTAAAGAAAAAAGCGTTTTCAATGTGTTTTCGACGAGCAGGGGAGCGTGTGCTGTTTTCAAGTAACTGAGGTCGTTCTTGCGTTCGTTCAAAACAGAATTGAGTGGGTAAACGTGAGTACAGTGATTTGGGCGGCTGACGATAGTGTATTCCTTTGAGCTTCGCGCCCGAATCGTGCGTATGGTAGTAGATCGTATTAACGCCCAGCTCGCGACGTAGAAACCAAATTGCAGCGGCCAGCATTGCTTCGTGCCATACACCTTGGTGCGCAGGCAGTACCGTATCTACGTATCGGATAAGGTCTCGTTTTCGTCTGGCCGATGCAGGATTGACGGTATGATTCAGCGTTCTTTTTGCGTAGTTACGATGCCATTGCGCTTCGCGCAACCAGTCGTTCTGAATTTCTTCGATGAGCGCTTCTCCTTCAGTCAAGTCAATATCAAGGCGAGCCCAGGCCAAGGTGTAAAAAGGATGCTCGGCGATCGGGTGTCCTCCATATTCGAACGGGCCGGCTTCCGCGTCGTCTACGAGTCGTTTGTAGGCGTCGTTATGCTGATTAGAAAAGTTAAGCTGTAGCACTAGATTGAAGCCGGTTCGTGACGTTTGACGCCAGCGGTTTTTGCGCCGCGAGCCCCACAAGCCCAGCGTCAAATGATAGATTTGCGGTTGAACTGGCCATACAGCGTCGAAAGCGTTTGGGTCGAGTGATCTTCCACGGCAGGAGAACAGGGCTGTTTTTATTACTCCCTTATTCAGTAGTTTGGCGAAGCGGCTCGCTTTTAGATCGTTCTTGGTCTGGTGCTGGTCTGCGACGAGGCTCAATAACATCAAGGCATAGCGGTCCTTGAAGTAGTAAAACGGCGTTTTACCCCTCGGTAGGCAATCGATAATCTCCTTAGCTTCGGATAATTTCATAAGGCACTGTAAAAAAAGCGGGCACCTTAGTCGGTGCCCTTAATGTTCGCGACGGGATACAGGCGATTGGCCACGCGTGCGATGCCCTCGGTTTCGAGCACGCGTAGCACTTCATCCAGATCCTTGTAGACATGGCCACACTCGTCCAGAGGCGTGCGGCGCGTGTTGCCCACAATGCCCTGAATGTCGACGCCACCGAGTGTGCGTTTGATAAAGCGCATCTCATGGTCGATGTCGTCATGCAGTTCGGCCAGTTCGCGTTTGGCTTTACCGCGTGCCATCACGCGTCCAGAGCCGTGATTAACCGAACAGCCAGACTCATACGCGCCTTTTAGCGGATACAAAATCGCTGCACCGTCAAGCATGGAGCCAGGGACCAGGCATGGGTGCCCAGTGGTTTCCCACTTGGTGCCCACCAAGTCCGGGTGTCCGGCCGGAAACGCACGCGTCGCGCCTTTACGATGAACAAATCCTTTCTTGGTTGTGCCATCGGGCAATACCAGCGTCTCTTCCTGCACCAGGTTGTGCGAGATTTCATAAAACACCTCGCCCGTGGCATTGAAGACGTTTTCTAGCGCTTTTTGCACACCACGCACGATAATGTGTCGGTTGGCCACAGCGTAGTTGGCCGCCGAATTGTGATGCGCCCAGTACTCTTTGCCGAGCGGTTCATCGGCTCGCAGCCATGATTCTTCGCGTCGGTTTTTCGCGAGCCCACGTAGCTCGGCGCCGGCGTAGAAGTAGTGATTTGCGGTTTGCCAGCCGTAGCCACGACTGCCACAGTGGATCATGACCCACACCGATCCGTCTTTGACGTCGACCTGCATTTCGACGAAGTGGTTGCCACCGCCAACAGAACCGATTTGAGGACTCGCTTTGCTTCGTGCACGCTTGATGCGGTCGGTGTCGAGCACCGATTCGTCAACAGCGATGTACTGCCGCTCGCATACATCCGCGCGCACGCCTACTGCCTGAGCGCCGTAGCGGAAAATGTCTTCAATCTTGCGATCCGTCAGTCGAGGCATGTGCTTTGGGCGATGGCTACCCACGCCCGTTGCAATGCGCAGCTCGACATCGTCAATCCATTGGCGACGCTTGTCCCAGTCGGCGACGTCGGCCGCGTTCAAGCCAGGCACTTTGAGATAGACCACGCCACAAGAAATGTCGTAGCCACTGCCAGCCTGAATGATGACATCCTCGGTGACCGCCACACCTCCCACGGGAATGCCGTAGCCGACGTGCGTGTCGGGCATAAGGTACAAGCCGATAATGCCCGGATACGACGCAGCTTGTGCCGCCTGTCGCCATAGGGTTTCGTCGGTCTGCGCAAACAACGTTTCAGACAGATACGCGTTCACCTCGGCGTTCATGTCACCGATTTTAGGCAGCACGTAATGTGCTTCAGATACTTTTTCCACTTGTTGTCGGTAAGACATCGTCTTGTCCTTTCTATTAATAGCCTTTTGAATACAACGGTGTTCAATAGGCGGTCAGTCTACACGCAGTCGGCTGCTAGCCCCCACCCGTGTGCGCAGGAATGCCATTTGATCGGCCAGAATGCGTCTGTTTTCCAGAATCAGGCCTTCGGCGCGATTCGGTGCGTAGGGCACGGCAAGCAAACGTAAACCACTCCGCTGAAGCGGCTGATTGTCCTTGCGGTGGTTGCAAGGCCGACAGGCCGCCACAACATTTTCCCATGTGTCTTCGCCGCCCGCTGAGCGCGGCACAATGTGATCGCGCGTGAGCAGGCGAGCGGGTAGCCCACTGCCACAATACATGCAGCGGAATTCATCGCGTCGAAAAAGCGCCGCATTGGTCAGGGCCGGTGTTCCGGTCCAGTTTTGCGCGCGCTGATCAAGCGACGTGGTTGCGACGATCGAATTGACAGTCAGCCGTGAACGACGGCCGGTCAGTCGCGACACGCCGCCGCGCAGCACCGTCTGCTCCAGACCAGCTTCCCACGCAACTTGCCGACGGCAGTAAAGCAGGGCACCTTCTTCGCGAGACAGCCAGGCCACGGGCCTACCGCTGATATCGAGTTTTAAAATTCTCATCGTCTTATTCCATGTGGTATCAACAATGCCGATTGTGTAAAGGTGGTGGACACGGCGGGTATCGAACCCGCATATCGCCGCAACCGAGGCATTACTCCCGGCCAATCAAGCGTTGGAAAGCGCGCACCGGCAGAGTGTTGAACCGTCTCATGTGGCGCAATCCCGCGTTGGTGCTCGCCTCAAAATGCTCATTTACAAATGTAAACTCCGCTTTTTCGGCAAGAACCGCCTTGTCTTGCACTCACCTGAGCAGGCTCAACCCACTGCCGACGAGTAACCCTGACAAAGAGCAGTCGCCTGCAACTCATAACCTGACCGCGTTGATTTCCTAGACGACGACCGGTTTTACCCGGACCACCTGCAGCCAATCTTTTAGGTGGCGGCGTCCATTTGCCAACGTGCCCGAAAAGTGGTGCGCAGCCCGCGAGTCGAACGCGGAAGCGAGTAGGTTTGAGCTACCCAGGTATGCCAGTTCCCGTCAGCTGCGCGGGGTGCGGACCCCCGGAATCGAACCGGGATGCCAATGGGTTTAAACCATCGAGGTTTGCCAGTTTCCATCAGGTCCGCAAAATTGGTGGCCGCCCTCGGAGTCGAACCGAGAAGCACCTGTTTCTAAGACAGGTAGGTATGCCAATTCCCTTCAGACGGCCAATGTGTTGGTGTCCCTGCCGCGATAGCGCAGGGCGTAGAGAGCCTTGAGCCACTTCGTAAAAAAGTGAGTGAAAAATGTGGACATGCCGCTCGGAATCGAACCGAGGAAAACGAGGGTTGCAACCTCGCGCCTTACCATTTGGCGTCGGCATGGTTGGCTGATCAGGAACGAATCGAACGCTCATTTGTGGGTTTGGAAGCCACTGTCTTTCCATTAGACCACTGACCATTGGATCGGCGTCGTGGACTTGAACCACGATCTTGAGATTCAAAGTCTCATGTCTTGCCATTAGACGAGCGCCAAATGTGGTACAGCTGACAGGATTCGAACCTGTGGCCTCGACTTTCGCACAGTCGCGCTCTATACCGCTGAGCTACAGCCGTACTGAAACTAGGGTGGGAGGGTGCGTTGCACACCCTCCCAGGGGGATTGCCGGATTACTGTTTGATGTTAACCAGTCCATCCAGCAGCGCATCGAGACCGCCAACAACCGACAGGTTGCCAACGTTTTCGGTCACTTTCTCAAGCGTCTCGAGCTCTTTGAGGCGCAATGCCACACGGTTGCTTTCCATCACTTTCGCGGTGTTGAGCAATGAACGCGTTGCATTGGTCTCTTCGCGGCGGCGAATGACATTCGCTTGAGCCGCTTTTTCAGCTTCCACCACCTTGCCCAGTAGGTCTTTCATATCACCAGGCAGGATGATGTCTTTCACGCCAACACTCACTACGTTGAGGCCAATCTCGGCAAAACGGTCGCCAAGGTGGTCCGCGACATCACGGTCGATGGCGGATTTATCCTCAAGCAGGGTGTCGAGTTTGCGGGTACCGACGGCCGCACGAAGACCAAACTGGATTTCTTTGTAAAGCTGATCCATTGGGTCTTTAAACGCGCGCACGGCTTTCGCTGCATCCACAAACTGATACGTGGCGGTCACGTTGATGCGCAGCGCCACTTTGTCTTTGGTCAGGATTTCCTGACCTTGGACTTCAAGTGCTTTCACACGCAGGTCAACCAAATCAACCGACACGGCGTGCGCCAGATTCCAGAAGGCGTGCAGACCTGCCGATAGGGTTTGGTTAAGTTCACCGTCCACATACAGCAGACCGACATGCGCGTCTGGTACCACACGCGCATACACCGCGTGACTGGCCACGTTTTGCACCACGGCGGTACGACCGTTTACCAGGCGCTTGGTTAACGCAGCGTCGAGCTTAATGGCCTCGTCGAGGTCAAAGCGTTCGACGCGTACGTTCACCACGCCTTTCCAGTAGAGTTTGCGCTCCGCTGGACCCAGCACCTGGGCAGCCCGCTCATTGAAGTAGACCAACGCCGCTTCGTTCGCGCGCGTTTCCACCATGTGGAAGTGCGCATCGACCGCGGTACGCTCGGCTTCAACGAGGAAGTCCGCCAGGCGGTGCTCGAAGACTGCGACCGAAAGATCGTAGCGCTCAACCGTGTAGCGTTTACGTGGGCTGAAGTACCGATAGGTACCGGGTGCAAGGAATGAAAGGAAGTCTCCGTCTTTAAACAAGAGACCGCGTTCGTGCTTGCGCACGATGAATTTTTGCATGAACAACATAGTGCGTTCTCCTTTTTGGTTTGTATTGAGTTGAATTCCGTGCTGAGACGGTCGTGTTTGAACGCGCGTAGACGAGGCGCCAGGCCATATCGTGCGTTTTTCGTTGGCCTTTTGCTTTGCAATACGACGTTCGACTTCTGCCAGCCGACTAAGACCAGCCATGCCTGATCACCTCCTTTTTGTTGTGAATGGGATGAGCATCAAGGCGTTTCTTGATGTAAAAATAGGGAGCGCCAGCCACCACGGTCGTACAACGGAATCGCGGCGCCGACTGAGCGAGCGGTGTGTGTACCCAATGCTGGTTGCCATCGAGATAGGCTCGAGGAGCCTTCCTGTATTCCAAGCGTTCGGTCCTTGAACGAATGACAACTAACGTAGGGCGGACCCACAGCCGGAACAGTGCGGCGGGACACGAGTCGGTCGCACAAGCGTTGCAGAGCATGTACCGAAGCACATGATCCGCCGGTGGCTGACGCGGATGGGGCGATATTCCTCGCCAGAGGAGCGGATTCGAACCGCAGGCTTTCGCCTTTACCGTTAGGCCTTTGGAAGGCTTGGTGGGAAATGCAAGAATCGAACTTGCGACTTTCAGATTCTGATCTGATGCTCTAACCGACTGAGCTAATTTCCAAGTGGCGGTTGAGTGCTAACGATACGCTCGGTACACACCGTGCGATGGGGGCGTGAGTGCGCCGGACGGGATCAAAACCCGAACCATAGAACGCCGCTCGCGGGCCCAACCCTGGTTGTCCGAGTTGGAATCGAACCAACGACCTCCGCTGTGTGAGAACGGTGCTCTTCCAACTGAGCTATCGGACAATATGGTCGAGAGGGCCGGATTCGAACCGGCGCGTGCGGGGTTATGAGCCCCGCCTGAGACCGCCTCCCTCTCAAAAAAACGAAAAAACTGGACCGCCTGGAGGGACTCAAACCCCCGACCTGCTGGTTCGAAGCCAGCCGCTCTATCCCACTGAGCTACAGGCGGTGATGGCGGAGAAGCCAGGATTCGAACCTGGGTAGGGTTTCCAACCCTTTTTTGTTTAGCAAACAAACGCCATAAACCACTCGGCCACTTCTCCATGCATGTTTGGGGCGAATGAACGGAGTTGAACCGATATCAACCAGGGTCACGACCTGGGGCTTTGCCGTTAAGCTACATTCACCACACTGGCGGAGACTGAGGGGATCGAACCCCCACATCCGTTAAGACATCGCCGGGTTCAAACCGGCTAAGCACGCCGACCTTGCGAGTCTCCAAAAAAATTGGTCTGAAAGGCTGGATTCGAACCAGCGGCCTCTCGGTTCCAAACCGAGTACTCTGACCAGGCTGAGCTACTTCCAGAAGAGTGGTAGACCGAGGCTGATTTGCACAGCCGACCTCGCGATTATCAGTCGCGCGCTCTACTGGCTGAGCTATCGGTCTCTGTGATCAGGAAAGCACCGGAACAAACGATCCATCAGCCATTGCGCGACGGATATAGCGCATATACATAACGGCTTTGTCCTCAAGTTCAAGCGTGGCGCCTCCCACGTCTTCCAGCGGAACGGGAAACAGGTATGCGCCACGTTTAGGAATATCAACGCCGTAGTAGGCGACGCCCTGACGGTATCGAACGAAGCGAACCGTGTTGCCTCTAACAATGTCTTTGATGTTCATGCTGCTTTCCTTGTTGTTTGGTGACCCGGACAGGGGTGATCGAAACAGCCTTAGGGCTGTTTAGACCCTGCGGGCCTCACGGCTACGCCGCTCGTCGTTGATTGCGGTGCAATCGATCGAACCTGCAATCTCGAGGATGAAGGCCTCGCGGCTTAACCATTCGCCTACCGGATCATTAAAAAGTGGCGCCACGGATCGGATTCGAACCGACATCGTTCGGATAGACAATCCGACGCTCTGCCGTTGAGCTACCGCGGCGAATAAGAGACGGCTGAGACTACGCCGTTGGTGACGACCCGTTAGCAGGAGTACGCGTTACCTGCCCGGCAACGCTTGCCTGCGTGTCCACCACCACCTCGCGAGCAGCGAGCGTGATCGTCGATCGTCGTGACTGCCTTTTTTAAAGAGTGTGGCGAGTCACTCATTGCACGCGTCTAATCGGCAGTTTGCTTACCGTGAGCCCTGCGAGGCTCTAAATGGGGGCTACCCAACCGTGCGGCGTGCTGCCAAGGTTCAGCCAGCTTGCGACTGCCTAAACCGCCGAATTGCCCGAGGGCTTCGGCCTTAAGCCACTTTCGAGGCGTGCCGAGGTGCGTCTTTGCGTTTCTCTAATGGAGCGTAGTGCAGGATTCGAACCTGCGACCAATCGATTAAGAGTCGATAGCTCTACCTCTGAGCTAAAAACGCCATCCAGCCTGTGGGAAACAGGCGAGATAGTTCCACTGCGACGTGCGCACCTCTGTCGCTTCGTTACCTTTTGAGTAACAAAATACAACACGCCGAATGTCGTTCACCTGCCGGCTACTAAACTGACGCCGAGGACGCTGGCTGCACACCAGAACCCCAGACCTCTGCACAGACGCGCTTGCCAGCAAGGCTCACACTTGTCTGCACTATTCGTTACCTCTCACGGTTGACGATGTCGGTATCGCGGGTTGCACCACCACGTGTTCTTTGATGTACCCGCATTCCAGGCGTTTGCCTGTGCGTAAATACACTACTTCCGCGTATCGCTTGGCCGCTATTCCCGGCGGTGCCGAGAACAACTGGAGGCCGAACTTGCCTGGATTGACCGAAAATCCTTTTCGGCGAAACACCGTGGTTGTGTTCCTTTCCCGCCATCGCTGACGGTTATCGGGGCCAGGCCCCTCTGCCTGATTCATTCTTGATGACAAACGAGACTCGTCGCGCTTGTCATTGCGAATGGACCCGACTGGTCTACCCAAATGGTTGGGTAAGAATATGGTGGAGGATCGCGGATTCGAACCGCGCGCATTCGCCTTGCAAAGACGACGTTCTGCCAGCTGAACTAATCCCCCGAAAAGAATGGTGTATTTACCACTCACCTCAAAACTGGCTGGCACAGCTGGATTCGAACCCGCACCTTCCCGCTTAACAGGCGGACGCTCTACCATTGAGCTACATGCCACTGGTGAATCGGGTTGGAGTTGAGCGGGCTGTCGGGCTTCAGCCGACCGCTCTACCACTTGAGCTACCGATTCGGTGGAAAGGGTAGGAGTTGAACCTACAAGACCGATGCGGTCACTGGATTACAGCCAGCGCGTCTCGCCATTGACAGCCTTTCCGAAACTGGTGCTGACGGAGAGCGTCGAACTCCCATCCTGCTGCTTAAAAGGCAGCGGCTCTGCCGGTTGAGCTACGTCAGCGAATAGGTTGGGGCGAGCGCAAGCGCGCAGCCGGGTCAAAGTGCCGCAGCCTCTCTCTGTGAGAGACTCCGCCCCAACGTTTACACAATCTGCATTGTTAAAGAGCAAACACCTGGGTAATAAAAAACCCCGGTGGGTGTGAACCTACCGGGGTTTCCTATTCGGAGTGTCCCTGAGAGGTTCGAAAATCGAGCCTCTCAGCACACGGAATGCGTTAAAAGGCTACGTCATCGGTTCTCCGCTATTCGCGGCGAGTGAATCAAAACGGTTATACGCGCGCTGCGCGAGCCAGCCGGGTTTGCCGGACAGGCGTGCGAGGTCGATTGCGTGGGCACGACTATGCCGACACAGGACGGTGGATAACCAAAGTTGTGATATGACGTTTTTCATAGTGGACGGCAGTATACGCAACCGTTGAAACATGTCAACAGTTAAAGTGAACAAATGTCCCGAAAAAGTGAACCGCGTCTGATTGCTAAGGTTTTTTTATTTTCTTAGGCTGTGTTTCGCGAACGGATTTGAGCCAGTTTTGAATGGTCGATTGTTGTCGAGCGGTTAAATCGAGCGCGCCGCTCATCAGTTCAATGGTATCGACGACCCGTCCACGTATCGCGGCGCCGACTTCCTTTTCGGGAATAGAGGGCCCTTTACCGAACAGTATCCAACCTGGCGACACACGAGTGATCTCAGCGATTGCCTCAATGATCTTTAAGTTCGGGTTCTTAGGTTCGGTGGTCTCTAGGCGATGTAGCCCGGTTTTAGATAGATCGATGCCGTATTCCCGCAGCGCCGCGCGAAGCGCCGCCGGCTCCATGCGGGCTCGAAGGCGAGCGGCACGGATACGCTCAGCGATGTTTTGTGGTTCGTCTGACACGCAAGATCCACTTGGCCATTGGGAGTGCGCCAGTGTACTCGAGAATGGCCGTTATGCTAAATCAGAGCGTGCACACTCGTTTGGAAACCGGTTGGGCCTCGCGTGAACAGTGACTAGAAGCGATGGAAACAGATGGGTTAGTAGCAGGGTTCCAACCGAGTGTCAGCAGGCACTTCATTCTTGATTGCCGGTATCGTGATCAACGACGCAAAGGCAAGCGCGGCACGCGCCGAGGCAGAGAGTCGTTTAAAGACTTGGCCGTTTTGTTTGGATTCGGCTAAATCGGCATTGGCTTTTTGCAGCCGGTGTAGGGTCTTCATCCAACGAGGGTGGTCGATATCCAGCACCAGTGGGAACACTTGTTTGGAAATTTCATTCGTTTTGAAGAACACTTCCTGAGCGTACCAATCGGTATCAACGCCGAGTGCTTTATGAAATGCCGGCCGTTGATGATCACGCACAAACATGGTGGCGTAGACGGCAGTAAGAAAAAACTTAATCCAAAACACATTGATGCCGCGTGTGAGCTTCGGATCGGTCTTCATCAAAAGGGCAAACGCTTCGCCATGGCCAAACTCATCGTTGCACCACTCTTTAAACCACTTAAAGATGGGGTGGAATCGATGTTGTGGATTTTCTTCTAGATGGCGGAATATAGTGATATAGCGTGCGTAGCCGATTTTCTCCGATAGATAGGTCGCGTAAAAAATGAACTTCGGTTTGAAGAACGTGTACTTCTTTTTCTTAGTCAAGAAGCCGAGGTTAACCGCAATACCGGCTTCGCGCAGGGCGTCGTTGATAAAGCCGGCGTGACGGGCCTCGTCACGTGCCATGAGCTGAAACAGCGTGGTGATGTCTTTGTTTTTACCCCGGCGTTTCATTTCTTTATACAGCACGCAACCCGAGAACTCCGCCGTACACGAAGATATCAGAAAATCGATAAACTCCGCTTTGAGACGGGGCTCCATAGTGTCCCAGTCAACGTGGTCCCATTCGTCGTTTTTCTTAAAATGCCCGCGATTAACATCCGACTCTAGGCGTTCGATTAGCTCGTCCCAGTCTTTGCGCACGGGGCTGACGTCAATGGCATCGAGTGCATCAAAATCGGTGGTATAGAATCGTGGCGTGAGTAAGGTGTTCTGCATGGCCACCTCGGTAGCCTGCTCGCCGTCGACAATGGCTTGGCGATAGTTGGCGGAGTCAAGCGCGTCTTCGACCGTGGTGGCATCGGCCGAGTGTTGTACGACCGATTCTTTTACGGCGCTCATACCGACACCTCTTCGCTGAACGAGAATTCGCACAACTCCATCATTTCCAGATCACCCGTCAAGCGCGTCCACATTTGCTCGAGTTTCGACGCACGGGTAATAGTTGCTGTGCGTTTTTCAACCACAACGACACCGTAGGGGGCCATAACCGGATTGCCATGTACAACCACTTCATCACCAGGATGAACGATGGCACCGTTGAGAAATTTTACGTGTGCATGAAGGCTGTCAAAACAATGACTGACTTCGACTTCGCAGGGTGCGGTTTCGATTTGGCGGGTAAAGAGCCCCATGGTGTGTCCCTCTTATAGACCGCGTAGAGTGAATCGGTTGACGTTAATGCCCCCATTCGACCGATTCGGAGCGGCGAGTCTGTCGCATTGACACCGCCTTACGGTTCAGCAAAACGTAAGGCTGGCATTTCAAATTAAAGTGTAAATATAAATTGACAACTGTCAAGTTGAAGCGACAGATGTGGCTGTGCAGCATAGATAGCAAGCGCGCTGACGCTGACGCGACAGTGCGCGTGGCGGACCGGGAGTTAATTATCGGATATTCAGGGTGTTATCGGTGGTTTTGAGGCCGCTCGGAGGGGCATAGAAGGCGCTGGCCATGGGGGCGGCCCGCGCCTGTGTATGGAAAAGAACAGCGATTATTTGGTGGGTGAGCGCCGTAATAACCGATCGGCCAGTGCGACCGGCAACATTTGCAACAAACGGATCGACCAGTAGGTTTGCCAGGGAAAGGCGATGCGCGCTTTGTTACGCGCCAGGCCGCGCATGATGATGCGCGCTGCCTTATCGGTGTCCATCAAGAACGGCATGCGAAATTTATTTTGATTGGTCATGCGACTCACCACGAACCCTGGGCAGATTACATTCACCTGCACATTGCGCCGATGGTAAGCTCCGCGAAGACCTTCACCGTAACTGCGAACGGCGGCCTTGCTCGCTGCATACGGGGCGGCGCCCGGCATACCCACAAAGCCAGCGATCGACGCGTTGATCGCGACTTGCCCACGACGGCGCGGCACCATCCGTTCGAGTGCCGGATGCACGGTGTGAAACACGCCATGCACGTTAATATCGAATGTTTTGTCGGCGATCTCGGCCAGTGTCGGCGCGTCTTTTTGGCTTAACCCGACGCCGGCGTTAGCAATGACCAAATCCAGAGGTAACCCATCATCTGCCTGGGCAATCCACGCGGCCATGGCATCACGGTCGGCAACATCAATCACTTTGGTATGGACCGTGGCGCCCTTTGCGCGTGCGCCTTCGGCAACGGACTCCAAGCGCTCTTCATTGCGTCCCGAAAGCTGCAGTGTGATACCGGGGCCGGCATAGCCTTCCGCTAATGCCTCGCCGATACCGCTGCTCGCGCCGGTGATGAGAATGTGTTTCGGATCGTTCATATCGTAGGCCTTGTGGGTAGTTGGGTGGGTGCAAATTGCTGGACTCAGGCGCGATTCTACCGAAGCGAAGGAGTAGGGTCGAACAGCGCTTAGCCGTCGAAAGGGCAGGGTCGAAATGAGGCCAGAGCGCGGTGTGCGGTGTTATGATCGATCGGTCGTTCATCGTCTTTGGAGTCATCATGCTCGCCTTTACTTTGGCTGTATCTGCGGCCCTGGTATTTTCATTTTTGTGCTCGATTTTTGAGTCGGTGCTGCTGTCGCTTGGCCATGCGCAGGTGGAGTCGCTAAAGCAGCAGGGGCGACGCAGTGGTTATTTGATGGCGCGCTTTAAAAGCGACATTGATATTCCGATTGCGGCTATCCTGATCGTCAACACCATCGCCCACACCGTTGGTGCTGCTGTGGCTGGCGCGACGTACGGTGACGTGTTCGATCAGTCAACGCTTTGGGTATTTACGATCGTTTTCACGATTGCCGTGCTGCTGTTCACTGAGATTATTCCAAAAACCCTTGGCGTGACCTTTTCCAAGCACCTGGCTGGTCCAGTGGCCTATGGCATCTGGATTTTCACGCTGGTGCTCAAACCGTTTGTCATGTTGAGCAGTCGTTTGTCCCGTGCGCTACGGGGCGATAATGATCCGAATATTACCTCGGCGGAGGAAATTCGCTTACTGGCCGCGCTGGGTCGGCAGGAGGGCTCAGTGGCGCGCCGCACCGCGTCAATGATCACGGGTGCCACACAGCTTCAGCAACTCGATGCAGAAGCGGTGATGGTGCCGCGACCTCGGGTGACTGTTCTGTCCATGGCGCAAGATCGTGATGATGTCGCGAGAATCGTGGAGACCACGCTCTACAGTCGGTTTCCGGTCACCGGGACAGAGGATCCGGATGAGATTGTTGGCATCGTTCTGACCAAGGAGCTATTGCTTCACTTGCACCGTAACCCGTCGCAACCGATTGACTGGCAGGCGTTGCTGCGCGAACCGATGATCGTGCCGGAAACGCTCGCCGCCGATACGCTCTTGCGCCGTTTTCAGGAGGTGCGTAACCACATGGCGATCGTTGTGGATGAATACGGTACGTTTACCGGGATCGTCACGAACGAAGATGTACTCGAAGAAATCGTCGGTGAGATGTTCGACGAAAGCGACCGTCCTGCAAAAGGCTTGGTGCGCTTATCGGATGGGGCCGTGGAAGCCCCCGCGCAAGCCGATCTTCGACGGGTCTGTGCGTTTCTCGAGGTGCCCTGGCAGCCGGATGAACCGGCCGTATCGCTGGGTGGTTTGATTACCGAATTGCTCGACCGATTGCCCAAAACGGGCGATAAGGTCGCGTGGCAGGGCTATGAGCTGGAGGTGATTCGGGCCAACGAGCGCCGCGCTGAATTGGTTAAAATTCGTCCTGCACCGAACGACGACTAAAACCACTCTCTCGATGTGATGTGTCCAATAGGAATGTAACCACAAATGTCCGATCGATTTGATGTAAGCGGCGGCGAGCCAACCATGAACGCCGTGGTGACCATGGGCAACGGCGGCTACGAGAAGCTCGTTTATCGTCGTGTGCCGATACCACAACCTCAGTCGGGTGACGTGTTGCTCAAGGTGTTGGCAGCCGGTATCAATAACACGGAAATCAACACGCGCCTTGGCTGGTATTCGAGCGACGTAGATGGGGCGACCAGTGATACGGCGGAGTCGCAACAAAATGAATCCGTCGAACGACAAGACGGTGGGTGGAATGCGGCCACACCGTTTCCGTTTATACAGGGAACGGATTGCTGTGGCGAAGTAGTACGAGTAGGCGCTGACGTGTCAACGGAGTGGCTGAGCAAGCGCGTATTGGTGCGCGCGTGTATGCGCCCCGAGGGGTTCGACTCGTATGAAAATCACTGGATGGCGTCGGATTTTGACGGTGCGTTTGCCGAATTTGTGGTGGTACCCGCCACGGAGATTTTTGCCGTGGATTGCGATTGGAGTGACGCGGAGTTAGCCACCATACCCTGCGCCTATGCGACCGCCGAGAACATGTTACATCGCAGCGCGGTGAGTGGTCGTTCGAGAGTGTTGATCACTGGCGCTTCAGGCGGGGTCGGGTCGGCGGCCGTGCAGCTGGCGAAGCGTCGCGGTGCGCATGTCACGGCGATTGCCGGTCGCGCCAAACTTGCCGACGTAGCCGCACTCGGCGCCGATGCGGTTGTCGCGCGAGACACAGATCTTGAGGCGTCGTTTGGAGAAAACGCATTTGATGTGGTGGTCGATAATGTCGCCGGCGCCCAATTTGGCAGTATGCTGAAACTGCTAAAACGGGGTGGTCGTTATACCTCTTCCGGCGCTATTGCCGGCCCCGTGGTGGCACTCGATATGCGCGATTTCTATTTGAAAGACCTCAATCTTATCGGCTGCACGGCGTGGGATGAGCCTGTGTTTCCAAACCTTGTTCGTTATATTGAAGACGGTGAAATCCGCCCTTTGCTGGCCAAAACGTTCGAACTCTCAGATATCGTGAACGCCCAGAAGGAATTTATGCTCAAACAGCACGTAGGCAAATTTGTTCTAACTATCAACCACGTGGGCCCGTCTGCGTAAAGGGGCTATTGTGAGTTATGGAGTGGCCACGCGAGGTTGCGCCAACCTCGAATAATAGGTGCTTGGGCCCTACTCGGCGGTGCCTAGGACGTTCTTGCAGGATGGTTTGTTCGGAAAGAACACTTCGTCGCCGAGCTCGTTGATCAAGTAACGTACGCCACCGACTTCGCCCTCTTCCATCATTGTCCAAAAAAAGCGATTGAGTAAGTCAGGGTTCGCCACAAGCCAACCCAAAACCGCGTCGTCTGAAAATTCAGGTTCGCCACCGATTACAGAAAGCCGTTCTTCAAACTGCGCTCGTGCTGTGTCTGCCGCGTCCTCATCGCCAAGAGCAGTGAGTGCCGCCACGCGATAACGATTTGCGCGCTCAGCGTCACCGAAACCCAAAGGGGAAAGCGCAATTCGCTCGAACACTCTGCTACACGCGGTTGCCCAGTCGCGATCCGATTGTAGGTCGCGACACATGCGGCCATATTTGCTCAGAAGTGGGTCGCGAACAAAATGAATCGCGCCACCTGCGATCAACTCCTCCGATTGGGTGAGTAGTCCTGTTGACGCGAACGCCGCATTAATGAGTTGGGCTGTTACGGTTCGATAATTCATCATTTCGCTCGACATCTCAGCTCGTTGCAGGCTAATCAATGCTTCGGGTTTGTTGCCATTCTTGAACTGATGGTGGGCGTCGAGTAGCCATACGTTAGCGTTGCTTGAATCAAGTTCAGTTAGGGTTTGCAGCCATTGTTCGGTGCGACATGCCGGCGCCTCCACGGCGGCTTGACACGCTCGGACGGCATGCCAGAGGGTGACGACGTTGTTGGGTTCTTGTGTCAAAGCGGCAGCCAATAAATCCACTTTCGATTGCGCTGATCGAGTCAGTAATGCACGGGCCGTGAGATGCTGCCGCATGCCATATCCTTGCAGCACTTTCGTCGCCTCATCCACGCGTTTAATGGTCTCTTCAATACGCTCCTCGGCCTCTTTTTGCGATACGGCTGGGTGCAGATTTGGGTTTGCGCGCCGGCAGGCTGCTTCGATTGAAACCGCGCGCGCAGCCTCTATTGGTTGAATCTCGTTCTGCGCACTTGATGGCAGAAGTTTCGGCGCGTCAGTTGCGTGAGCCGATTCGCCGGCGTTGTCTAACAGCGCGGTAGAAGAGCGCGGCGCGGGGTCGGGGTCATTCGTGTAGCCCTCATTGCCAAGAAGCCCTGCCGCAAAGAGGCCGAGTAATACAATCACGAGCAGCAGTACGATCGATTTATTCACGAGCCTCTAATTAATCAAAAATCTCAGGTGCCTGCGTTCAAAAAGCACGATGTTGGCTAGCAGGAAAAACGATCCAATTCCTAAGGGTCGGGAATGTCAATGTTGAACTCAATGTCGCGCATTGCGTAGAGATCGATAGCATGGCGCTTCATCAATTCATCAAACTCGGTAGTTTGGCGGAGTGTGTCATAAAAACCATTGCCAAATACGTCGATTAAAGAGTGCCGTTTTCTATCTTTAACCACATTCTCCAACCACATGATGGAATTAGATGTGTCGCCGATCCACGCGTAGATGCGTGCTATAGCTTCGTCTAGCGTTTCCTCACTTCTTTTTCGATACGCCGCAAACCGCTGTTCGAATTCGGCGGTTTGCCCCAGATCGTGAAGCGCCATGATCGAACCCAGTTCCGCTAAGTCGCGGTTTTGTTCCTGTCCAAACGCCGCGAGGGCTTCGCGGGGTCGACCCGACTGCAGTAACGCAGCGCCCAGGGACCAATAGACGGTTTCTCGGTCTGCATTCCAAGCGATGGAATCTCTTAGGTATTGGATCACGTTTTCAGGTTGCCCCAGGGCTCGGTAGGCGGTACCGAGGGCGTGAAGGCACGAGGTACAGAGGGGATCTTGTTTCAGAGCCGCGTGAGTGATCCGTATCGTATCTTCGAATCGGTTGATCTCACGTAAGAAAGAGGAAAGATGGCGTAAGAGTTCGATATTGTCGGGGTCGAGGCGATAAGCGTCGGTGTATAAATCGGCTGCCCTTTGGAAGTCAGGGGCAGGCTTGGTTCTTGCGATGAATGCTTGCCAAAGAACCGTGCGGATGTCGTTTGGCGCGAGCGCGACCAACTGTCGAGTGGTTTCTTCCAGTTCCTCAAACAGTTTCTCAGTGTTGGCCGATGGGTCGCCGACGTGCTCAACGTATCGATACACACCGAGCAGCTGGATGGCCTGAATATAGTGCGGCTCAATAGCGAGCGCTTCCTCGAGCAGTTCAATCGCTAGCGGATACTTGTCCGTTTGCAGCGTGTTGGCGATGTAATGCGCGCGCCAATATAGGCTGTAGGCCTCGGGATCAATTGAGCTGGACGAGGCGGTCTCAATAAACGCACCCTGCGTATAACGCGCCACGGAACGCGCGATTTCATCTTGGATTGCGAAAACACTATCGAACTTGCGGTCGAATGTTTCAGACCAAATGTGCGTGCCGTCCCGCGCGTCAATTAATTGTGCGGTGACGCGAATCTGATTATTGTCTTTGCGCACACTGCCTTCGACGATGTGGCTGGCGTTGAGGCGGTCGGCGATCACGTCAATCGCCGTCTGATCTCCTCGGAATGAGAACGAAGATGTTCTCGCAATAACCCGCGCATCGGGTAGTTTAACGAGTAAGTTAATAATCTCTTCTGATATTCCATCAGCAAAGTACGCTTGATTTTGCTCTGGACTCATGTCGACAAAGGGCAAGACGGCAATGGTAGTCGGCTCAGCGTTGACGGCAGTCGGTGTGCTAACAGGCTGCTCATTGACAACCCGTTGCGACACCGGCGAAACAAACGCGTAGAACGCACCTGCCGTAATCAGCAGTAACGCTCCTCGCCACAGCCATGTTCTCGTGCTCTTAGGTAGCGACCGGTCTGCCATCGGCGCCAACGACTCTGTGACGACAACCGGCGTTTCAAACACGTAACCCCGACCATGCACCGTGCGAATCTTGTCGTGCGAGGTGTCGTGGATGGCGCGGCGTATGTCGACCAGGCACTGATTGATGGAGTCATCGGTAACCACCACATCGCCCCACAGGTCAGTGAGCAGGTCGTCACGCGTGACCAGCTCGCCACGTCGATCAATGAAATAGCGCAGCATCTGAAACGATTTTGGTCGCAGCTTGACCGGTAAGTCGGCGTGAGTGAGTTCGCCTCGTGTGAGATCAAGCGTGAATTCGCCAAAGGTATAGAGATGTGGGGTGTTTTCCAAGGCGTTGCATTCCCGGTAAGGACATCCATTTTACTCAATTATTACAGCAACTTGATTTCTCGTTCATCTATTTTTCAGCTTTTTTTCGGACGGATTTCGGTTCGTGGCCAGCGTATTTCAACAGTCTGAGTTGCGGCGACCGCCATCGGTGATTGCAGTGCAATCGCTCCACGGTGTTTCGCTGCACTTCAATCAATAAGTTATGTGGAGAATTCTGATGAAAACAACAAAGATCTTTGTGCTGTGGATGGCCTCTATGGCGATTACTGTCGGCGCGATGGCGAATGATAAGGCCGACACGTTAGCCATTCGCTCCTGTGATCATGCCGATATGGTCGATTTTTGGGAGGGTAGCATTACGGGCAGCGAAACCAGCGGAGGCGCCATACTGTGTCAGCGTGGCGAGACGCTGTTTGCGGCGGCGTCCGTCAATGGGCTGACGCCGGATCACGCCTACACAGTCTGGTGGGTCTACATCGACGACCCAGCTGCCTGCGCCAACTTTCCGTTGCCCGCGCCCGATGTGATTCCCTTTCCTGAGCCGGCCGACTACGCCGGGAGTTGCGGTCTCGCTGATTTTTTTACGATGGATCCATCGGGTGAGTTTGCCAACCCTCTGGTGGTTTTTGGTCGCATGGATTCCGCCATTGCACAGTCGCAAGAGCGTGTTCGGTTCTCGGGCACACTGCGCGATTTTACTCCGCGCGAAGGCTCACAAGTCTGGCTGTTCGCGTTTGGTCATGGTCCCGCTGACACGAGCGACAAACGTCAACTCGCTCGTCAGCTATTGACACCAGAAGACCCGTTGTCCGGCGCGCCCCACTTAGGTATCGAAGGGCGTGAATTTGGTTATCCGTCAACAGTTGCGGTCTTCATGATCGAGTGACCGCGCGCGCGTCGAGCCGCCCTGAGCGGCAGTGGTGTGCAAGGTTGCGCCGCACCGATCTATTCGATCGATTGTCGAATGAGTCGTTATGCCCGTGGAAACAGGTCTGGCATTCGCTGACGCAACACTGGATCTGCCTCTTGCTGTGACAAGAGGCAGATCTTTTTCATGTGGGCCATAGTCGAACAGCTCATCGAGGGGGTGAGACACAGAAAATGGATTGGTGTCTAAGCCTGAGTCGCTCGTTGTGTTTCTCGTTTAGCGCGCCGGGCTCAACATCGCCGTTGTCCGAGCAGGCGTTCGTTAATGCCTACGGCTGTTTTTCGTTAACGGGTTGGCGATAAATCCGTAGAGGTGTTGTTGGCACCACGTAGGGCCTTGATTATCCGGTATAATTCACCACTAAAATGTTCGATATTTCAGTGGGTTTGGATTAACGGCGCGACCATTCGCTGCTATAATACGGCCCCCCAAATATGGGGCCGTAAATAATTAAGTGTTGGGCGAATTATGAGTTTATACACAGACTACCTAAATGAGATTGATTCTCGTAAAGAGCAGGGATTGCATGCCAAGCCCATCGAAGACGCCGCGCTGGTGGCGGAGCTCATCGAACAAATCAAAGTGCCCGATCACAAGCATCGGGATGAGTCGCTTCGGTTTTTGATTTACAACACACTCCCCGGCACGACGAGTGCTGCGGGTGAGAAGTCTCGCTTTCTCAAGAACATCATTTTGGGCCACGTCGTGGTCGACGAAATCCGTCCGGCGTTCGCGTTCGAATTGCTTTCGCACATGAAAGGCGGGCCGTCCGTTGAGGTGCTGCTGGATTTGGCGCTTGGCGACGATGCAGACATCGCACAGCAGGCCGGCGATGTGCTCAAAACGCAGGTGTTTCTGTATGAGGCCGACACGGAGCGGTTGGAGGCGGCCTATAACGCCGGCCACACCATTGCGACTGACATTATTGAGAGTTACGCCGCGGCGGAGTTCTTTACAAAGCTACCGGATGTTGAGGAAAAGACTCAAGTCGTCACCTATGTTGCCGCGATCGGCGATGTGTCGACCGACCTTCTTTCACCGGGCAATCAGGCACACTCCCGCTCGGATCGCGAACTACACGGTAAATGTCTGATCAGCGAGCAGGCTCAACAGGACATTCGGGCGCTGCAGGAAAAGCACCCGGATAAACGCGTCATGCTGGTGGCCGAGAAAGGCACCATGGGCGTAGGCTCATCGCGTATGTCAGGCGTCAATAACGTTGCGCTGTGGACGGGGGTCAAAGCGAGCCCCTACGTGCCGTTTATCAATATTGCCCCAATTGTCGGAGGCACCAATGGTATTTCGCCCATCTTTCTCACTACGGTGGGAGTCACGGGTGGTATCGGTATCGATTTTGATAACTGGGTCAAGAAACTCGATACCGACGGTAATCCGGTACTGGACGAGGATGGTGAGCCGGTGTTGGAGCAAGTGTATTCGATCGATACGGGCACAGTGCTGACGATCAACACTAAAACTAAGAAGCTGTATAACGAAGACGGCAGCGAAGAGCTGGTGGATATTTCCCGTGCGTTAACGCCGCAGAAAGTGGAGTTCATTCGAGCCGGCGGATCGTACGCGGTTGTGTTTGGCAAAAAACTGCAGACGTTTGCGGCAGGCGTATTGGGCATTGAGGTGCCACCCGTCTATGCGCCTTCGAAAGAGATTTCACATGAAGGGCAGGGATTAACCGCCGTTGAGAAAATCTTCAATCGCAACGCGTTGGGTGTCACTCCAGGCAAGCTGCTTCATGCCGGTTCCGACGTGCGTGTGAAAGTGAATATCGTGGGTTCGCAGGACACAACAGGACTGATGACCTCACAAGAGCTTGAGATGATGGCCGCTACGGTGATCTCGCCCACGGTGGATGGGGCCTATCAGTCCGGGTGCCACACCGCGTCCGTGTGGGACCTTAAAGCGCAGAAGAACATTCCTAAACTCATGAGCTTTATGAACAAGTTTGGCCTTATAACGGCCCGTGATCCCGAGGGTCAGTATCACGCAATGACCGATGTGATTCATAAGGTGCTCAACGACATCACCGTTGATGATTGGGCGGTTATTATCGGTGGCGACTCACATACACGCATGTCCAAAGGGGTGGCGTTTGGTGCCGACTCCGGTACGGTCGCGCTGGCGTTGGCGACTGGCGAAGCGACCATGCCGATTCCAGAATCGGTCAAAGTCACCTTCAAGGGTACGCTCAAGGATCACATGGATTTTCGTGATGTCGTACACGCCACGCAGGCGCAAATGCTCAAAGAGTTTGGCGACAACGTGTTTCAGGGACGCATCATCGAAGTGCACATTGGCACTTTACTGGCGGATCAGGCGTTCACGTTTACCGACTGGACCGCTGAGATGAAGGCCAAGGCTTCCATTTGTATTTCCGAGGACGAGACACTCATTCAGTCGCTCGAGATTGCGAAGAGTCGCATTCAAATTATGATCGACAAAGGGATGGATAACGCGCGGCAAACACTACAGGGTTTAATCGATATGGCTGATGCGCGCATCGCCGAAATTCGAAGTGGCGAAAAACCGGCGCTGTCTCCCGACGACAACGCCCAATATTCTGCCGAGTTCGTCGTTGATCTCGATGTCATCAATGAGCCGATGATTGCTGATCCGGATGTGAATAATGACGACGTGTCCAAGCGCTATACCCACGACACCATTCGACCCATTTCCTATTACAAGGGCACAAAGAAAGTCGACCTAGGTTTTGTGGGTTCGTGCATGGTGCACAAAGGCGACATGAAGATCATTTCGCAGATGTTGCAGAATCTAGAAAAACAGAGCGGCGAAATTACGTTCAAAGCGCCTCTGGTCGTGGCACCACCGACCTACAACATAGTTGATGAGCTCAAAGAAGAGGGCGACTGGGCGGTGTTGCAAAAGTACTCTGGTTTTGAATTTAATGATGAGGCACCCAAGAACGCCGCGCGTACCCGGTATGAGAATATGATGTATCTCGAGCGACCCGGGTGCAATTTGTGTATGGGTAACCAGGAAAAGGCCGAAAAGGGCGATACGGTGATGGCCACCTCAACACGCTTGTTCCAAGGTCGAGTGGTTGAGGATGCCGATGAGAAGAAAGGGGAGTCACTGCTGGCGTCAACTCCGGTGGTTGTGCTCTCCACGATATTGGGCCGGACACCGAGCGCCGACGAGTACATTGCGGCGGTTGACGGGATCAATCTCACGAAGTACGCGCCACCGTCACCGAGCTAACCGCGAGATTCGATGGCCTCCGGCACCGCTCACCCGTTTCTGGCGCCACCCTGCGGGCATACGTCGCAGTGTCGAGGCGGCGCGTTGATGACCGGTGGACGAGCACGCTACTTCGCGATCGTGCCGCACAGTAGGGGAGCCGCGTGAGGCGTTACCGCGCGCAATCTGCGATCGCACCGTCTCGCCTGGTCGTTGCGTTGGTGTCTTTGGCGCTCTTTTCGTGTGGGGGTGGGAGCGCATCGGCACCGAATTCCACCATGCCGCCGGTTGTTTCCAGCCCGGCCACCGTTAAAGATGCGCTGGATTTTGCGGTCGACCAAGGTGCGGACGGTATCTGGGTGTACATTGATGATGGCGTGTCGCCGCCGCGCGTCGACATTGCCGGCGTGGCCAATCGACTGACGGGCGAGCCGGCGCGAGCCGACGCGCAGTTTAAAATCGCGAGCATCAGCAAGCTGTTTATTGCGGTGAGCGTGACTAAGCTCGTTTCACAGGGCGTACTGACACTCGAGGACACGTTGGTGACGTGGTTGCCGGCGCTACACGGACGAATCGACAACGCCGATACCATTACGATCCGACACTTGCTTCGCCATCGCAGCGGTGTACCGGATTTCGATAGCCAGCCTGGGTTCACTTGGCAGGTGGCGCATACGAACAATGACGCGTTGCTTAATCTGGTGCTGGATGTGCCCGCCGACTTCCTTCCCGACGTGCGCAATGAGTATTCGAATTCCAACTATCTTTTATTGGGCATGATTCTCGACGCTGCGCTGGGTTATAACCACCATGCCTTTGTGCAAAGTAATATACTGACGCCATTGGGTATGACCCGTACGTTTTCGCTCCAGTCCGATACCGACTCGGCACTGCTGGCGCGAGGGTTTTGGGACGACATCGATCGCACAGAGCAGGAATTTGTCGCTCCAGGTGGTTCCATGATCTCCGTTGTTGAAGAAGTCGGTGTCTTTCTTCGAGCGTTAGCCACTGGCAGTTTGCTCAGCGAGGATGAGCGAACGATCTATACATCACTTTTTGATGTCTTTGCCCATTCAGGCTGGTTGCCCGGATATCAGAGTGTGGCCCGTTACAACGCGACAACCGACACCGTGATTATTCAATTTGTGAATACGACCGGCGGCGGCAGCGAGGCGCTGGCAGCGGATGTCTACCGTCGAATCGAAACGGCGGTGCGGAATAACTGACGACGCATTTCCGATGCGATGGGCTACCGACACGCCATGAGGGCACGCACCATTGGGCTGGATCATTTTGCACGTCGCGGGATAAACCGAGTGTCTCACTTCTATTCGTCGGTGGCTTCGGCATAGCCGGTAAGCTCCACGTAGCCACGACCGTCAATCGTTTGTCCGTCTTTGCGACCGGACACATCAACCGCTCCTTCCCAATAACGCACCGTCGTGAAGAGCTCCTGGTCGGCGAGCACGGGTGTGACGGTGAGATCAAGCTGATACGCCGGAAGGCGCAGTCGCCACTTGGCCGGGTACGTGCCGCCAGCGGGGCTGTTCCAGGTGTCGAGGACCGTCACGTCAAAGTTTGCCAGTGAGAGCGAGGTAGCCTGACCGCTTGGGTCGGTGAGTGTACCGGAGCTTGCACTATCCACCGTGTCGTCCGTTTTTCTCAGGTTGTAGAGCATCAAGTCGGAGCCGTCGCTAAGCTGCAGCGAAAACCAATCCCAACCAAGTTGATCATCGGCCAGCGCGCTGGTGCTCCACTCTCGATCGAGCCAAGATAGGCCATTAACCGCGTAGTCAACGGAGTCGATTGTGAGCGTGCCGGACGTCTGCAGTCGAGGCATTGTGTAATAGTAAGAGGCACTGTCCGTGCTGGATGATTTTCGCGACAGGCCTGCCTCGCCGTTGAGTACGGGGGGCTTCAGTGGCGTGAGTGCGAGGTTGATGCCAATGCGCTCATCATCGGCGACAAGCTGCCAATGGTCGTGGTCAGCGTCGGCGGTGATTTGCCATGTGTCCATCCACACTCGAAATGGGCGCCTCTGCGCGCCCGCCAGGCCGGCCGCGCCGCGCGCCACCTTTTCCGCTGTCAGAAACTGCTGGCTTGCGACGTCGGTTACTGCAAGGTGTGCGATGTACACCTGGTTTGTGCGCCATGCGGACGATGATGATTCACTTTTTGGCGACAACGAAAAACGAAAGAACGTGAGTTCGAAGCCGAAACGCCGATCATTTGGACTATCCAAATTACCGGTGAAATACCACCACTCGTTGCGAAAACGAGCGTGGGGGCCATGGTCGTGTGGAAACGTAAAGGGTCGCACGGTGGTGGCCTTGGCGAAGCCGGTCTCATCGACGGCGTTGAGAAGTGCCGCCAGCTCAGACGGCTGCTCCGCGTCGCGAGCGAGCACGCTTAGGTGTACAAGACCAAGCAGAAAAATAAGCACCCAATAACGCATCATTTATTCCTCACGCATGGCTAAGGCAGGATGACTCTTACCGGCTCGCCAAGCGGGATAGAGACCCGCGAGCAACGCAACCGAGATAGCAAACAACAGTGAGGTGATGAGAATGGCCGGGCTGAACGTCATCTCAATTTCCCATCCGAATGCACGACGATTGATGACGCGAATGAGTACCCAGGCCATGACAATGCCAAGCGGCAAGGCGGCCAGTCCGCTGAGCAGGCCCATCACACCGGTTTGCGTCGTAATGAGCGTGCTGACCTGAGCCGGTGTCATACCCAGCGCTCGCAATAGCGCCAGCTCGCGCGCGCGTTCGAGTTGTAGCGCGAGCATTGCGCCGAGTATGCCGATAAAGGCAACGCCGAGTGCCAACCAGTACAGCACGTTGGTGATAACAAAGGTCTGATCAAAAATCTCGAGAGAGGCGTCGCGAATACGCGCGTTGGCGTCGACACGTAAAACTTGCCGGTCGGTGCTGATGGCTGTAATGGTGTCGATAATGCGCTCGACATCGGTGTTGCCATGTAAATACAGCCCAAGCGTATTGATTTGTTTATCATCAAAGTAGCGATCGTAGTTGTCTCGACTGATCATCACGGTGCTCGCATTGATATCAAAGCTCTGATATCGCGCGAGCACAGTAAAAGACTGTGGTCCGCGGTCGGTCGGCAGAGTGATGACGTCGCCCGCTGCTACGTTTTGCTGATAGGCGTAAGGCTCGGAGACCAACACGGCGTCCTCCTTTTCCCATCGGGGCCAAACGCTATCGGCATTGCCATCGAGTAAGGTCGTACCGGCATAGCTCTCCGGCGCCATGTGTATGGCAGTCAGTTGTGTGCGGCCTGTTGTCTGTTCGAGCACAATTCGCCGGTTTGTACTGACCGCAACGATCCCCGGAATGGCGCGAATGTCGTCAATGAGGGCTGGTTGGATCGCGCCACGCTGAGCGCCGGCGTAGATATCGGCACGAAGCGTTTGTTCGAGCCAAGATTGAACGGAGGTACGGAAGCTATCGACCATGATGCTCACACCAATCGTTGCGGATACGGCGATCGCCAATGCCACGATGGCCACTGCCGTGCGACTAAGGCTCGCCGAGATGGTGGACACAGCGAGCCGAGCAGGCGTGCCGCCCATCGTTCGCGCAAGCGGCTCGAGCAGGTGGCACAGTGCTTGAATGGCGGCCGGTACACAGCATGCAATACCGAGGATCAGTAAAAACACAGCGGTCAAACTGACGGCCAAATGGCGGGTGACGAGAAGCAACAGTGTTGCGGCGACGACGCCGATTACACCGATGAGCGCCACCCAAGGCACCACCCGGCCCGCACGCTGCTCGATGTCCGAACGCAGCATCACCTGACGCGGTGCGAAGCGACTGGCATCATACGCCGGAGCCAGTGCTGCGACGATCGACGTCAGCACGCCGGCGACCAATCCTTTGGCAATCGTTACTGAACTGACACTGACGCTGGTGACCGATACGCGGTAATACAGGGCATTGATTGATCGCGATACGAGCTCGAGCAAGTGCTCGCCGAGCCAGATACCCAGCAACACACCCAGCCCGGCGGCGATGAGACTCAACACTGCCGCTTCAGCAACAATCATCACGAATACGTGTCGTCGGGTTATACCGATCGCCCTAAGCGTCGCGATTAGCGAACGCCGCTGCAGCACCGAAAAACTCATGCTGTTAAAAATCAAAAACAAGCCAACCAGTAGCGCCAGCAAACTCATTGCCGTCAGGTTGGTCATAAACGCATCGCTCATGGCAGCGGTAGCCTGAGTTCGTCCCGGTGCGGTAAGGAGACGAACGCCATCGGGAAGCCACTGCTGGAGTTGTCCCGCTTGTACCGTATCGTCGGTGAGTCGCACATCGATGCGCGATAGCCAGCCCTGCTGATTAAGCCACTCTTGTGCGGTGGCGATGTCGGCGATGAATAGGTTGTCCGGGGCGGCGGTCGACACCGCGACTAGTCGTGCAGGGTGCACAACGCCATTCACTTGGACATTAAAGTTCTCGCCGACCTTGAGGCCCAGTTCATCAGCGGTGGTCGCCGACAGGGTGACGACGCCGGGTTCGATCAGAAATGCACTGAACAAATTGGGCGACGACGCCGATTCGGAGGGGGTCACATCACCGGTAAACGCACGTAACGACTGCTCGGCAAAAAGGTCAACACCCAGTAAGCCCAGTACGCGCTCGCCGACGTCGACCGACCCATCGATAATGGGAGCGACCGATTCGACGGCGTGGAGAGTACGCAGGTTGCTATAAACGGTTTCGGGTACCCCTCTCGGGCCGCCGACGATTTGGTGCGTGGCCGAACCGACCACCTGATCCATCGATAACAAGAACGCTTTTCGTGCGCTGGTGTTCGCCAGGTCGACCGCCACCATCACTGCAACGCCAATGATGACGCCCACCATCGCTAGGGCAAACTGCCACGGGTGACGCGACAGATAGTGTATGTTGGCGCGGTAGGCGGTGATCGTCATTGTTCGACGAGCCGGCCTTGCTGCAGCTCAAACGTGCGATCGCAGGTGGCCGCAATCGCATTGCTGTGGGTGGCCATGATCAGCGTGCTGCCAGTGTCGTCCACCAGTCTGGTGAGCACCGGTAAAATGGACTCAGCGGTCGCGTCATCAAGGTTGCCTGTGGGCTCGTCGGCAAGCAAGACAGCAGGGCGATGACACAATGCGCGGGCAATGGCGACTCGTTGCTGTTCGCCTCCCGAGAGCACATCCGGATAGCTGCTCGCGCGATCGGCGAGACCTACTGCGTCCAGTAATTCATCGATGCGTCTATCTGCTTCACGAGCGCGCTGGCCGTTAAGCTCAAGCACCAGACGAATATTGTCGCCCACATTGAGTGTCGGCACGAGGTTAAACGATTGATAAACAAACCCTATATGCTGACGACGAAACAGCGTACGCGCGTGTTCATCGAGCGCAGTGAGTTCGACATTCGCCACAGTAACGCTTCCCGCGTTGGGCGTGTCGATGCCGCTAATGAGATTGAGGAGGGTGGATTTGCCGGATCCGCTGCGTCCACGTAGCGCGATCGTTTCGCCGGCGGCAAATTCGGCGTTCGCCCCGCTGAGCACAGTATGCGCTCGCGTACCCTCCATAAAGGTCCGGTTTAGATTTCGTAGCGAGATGGCGGAGTAGGCATCGGTAGCAGAAGGGGTGGCAGACACGTAAAGATCCTCGTCGGTAAAGCCATTTGAGTGACGTATTATCACCGCCTGCATGGGAATGCAGTGTGAACGGATTATACTCGCCAACCCGAGCGTACTCGGGAGAAAGTTATGACGACTGCGGGCTGACCGAATGCGTACTGGCCGGTGAAGCCGATAAAATCCTATGGTCGGCAGCTAGATTGAGGTGGCGCTGCCGACAAAAAAATCGGTGCTGTATCGCCAATGTGCATCTGAATCCTGATGGTTGGGTGAGAAGATCGGTATCGGGTTGGTGGGCGACACTGACGCGCTAACCAGGATGATTTGAGCGAAGGGGGCGAACAGGGTGTGGTATCCTTTTTTGCAAGTGATTAACCGTCACCGGCTAAAAATTGGATGTGATCGACATTTTCTAAGGGAGAGACTATGCGTACTTTATTGATTGGATTTTCGTTGTTTTTCTTGACCGCCTGCGGGACCACAAGCGGCGTTGAGCAAGGTGGCGAAAAAGTCAAAGACCTCGACTTGACCGGTTACGATAAAGTTGTGGTCATGGATTTTGGTGACGCAACAGAGGACGGTAGTGTGCCCGCATTTGCAGGGCCCAATTTTGCTGATCGAATACAAGCTGCAATCAACAAGACTGGCGCTTACTCAGAAGTGCTTAGAAACGAATCTGATCTCGAGAACGCATTGGTGATCTCTGGTGATATTACTCGGTACAAAGAAGGCAACGCGGCGTTAAAACTGATTATTGGGTTTGGCGCTGGAAGCACGAACTTTGACGCCGATGTTAGTCTGACCGACACCGCCGGTGCGCAGTTTGGTTCGATCGCCGTCGACAAGAACAGTTGGGCACTCGGTGGCGGACTGGCAGCTGCGCAGTCAATCGAAGGATTTATGGACGGAGCGGCTACGAAGATTGCCAAAGAGCTGGCGCGCGGTAAGGAACCCACCGCCGAATAGGCTCACCGACTTAAGGGTGTTCAGGCGGTTGCGGTAAGCAACCAATGACGAGTCGCGCTCTGTCGCCTTACAGCTTCACACTGGATGCGTAAGGCCAAAGCGCAGCGCGCGACGGCCCGTACAGAGAAACCAGGGAATCGCGTTACGATCGCGGCGTGCGGGAATGGGGTGACGGCATTTGTCAGTGCGTTTTCCGACGCCGACCGCGTATCCCGATAGCCGCCAGTCCGAGTAGCAGTACGGATCCGCCGACGCTGCCACCACCACTCGACGTTGAGTTATTGGTCGGCGGGGGTGGCGGAGGCGGAGTCTGTGGCGGCGGACTCTGTGAGTCGAGTGCAATAATCGCCATGGCTGCGCGCTCGCCCTCTTGCAGCGCACCGACCACCGTTGAGGGGTTGGTATTGTGAGTGGCCTCTCCTGCAAAAAAGAGTTTGTTGTCGGCCACAGGTGCCTGCAATTCGAGACGCTTGCTTCCGGTATCCGTATAGGTGCCGATACGGGGGTAGGAGTATGCGCCGAGTGTGTAAGGCGCGGCGCCCCAGTTTTGCACTATACCGTCGATAAAGGTCGCGGTGGCTGCGCCCGGTGCTTCGGGAAATGTGGTGTCGAGTGTGTTGAGCACCGCGTTGATAATCGCATCGTTACCGAGCTGACCGCCGCCGGTACTTTGCGCCATGTCATTGAGCGCCTTTGCGTTATTGCCCATCGGATAACACATTAGAATACGGTCATTGCCGCCGACCTTATAATCGGTGGGTACCCAGCAAACACCGGCTACGCCTTCGGTTACCAACCAGCTCATGGGCTCGCCTTCGGTTTCCCACCAGGCGTTGGTGAAACGCAGTGGAATCTTCATGCCCATGTCCATACCAATGCCGTTGTACGCATTCACAGTGGCGACGGGTAGATCAGGGATAAAGTCAATAATCTCCGCCTGCAGGACGCCGATGGATACGGTCACGATGACTCGATCGGCGACATGCTCAGCGCCGGTGTCGTCTGACACGACTACACCTTGATCGGTAGTGTTGATGGAGATCACCGGCCGATTAAGCAGTAGATCGCTGTTTGCCAGCACATCGTCCCACCACACGGATTGGAGAGCGTCGCTATATCCGAGTTGTGCATCGCCAATAACGCGTATATCAGTGGACAATTCCCACAGACTCTCTTGCAGCGCGGTGCTGCGTGCGCCCAATTTGTCGAGCGATGTGGCGAATGAGCCCCCTGCGAAACTGGCCTCGTATAAATGATACGAACGATCGCCCGCTTGCACGCCGTATTCGGCCATTGCGTCTTGCGCGAGCGAAGTGGAATCATCCAGATGCAGCGCGGGCTGGCTGTACCACTCAAGAAACGCGGTGAGTTGATTGACATCCGCATCGTCGCCGCATTGCCGAGCAGCGGTGCTCAAATACCAGCAGGTGGTGGTGCCGCCGTCCATCGAATAGGCTTCGAAACCTTGATAGCCCTCCACGTAGAGTTGTGCCCCATACTCCTGCGTTAGCGCTGGCCAGACCGGATTATTGCCGGTAGCAAGATAGTGCTCTTCCGCGCCGAGTTCGACGCGCGTATCGCCAAGCGTGGCACTGAAGACACGGCCGCCTATGCGATCAGTGGCTTCAATGATCAGCACATTGTAACCAGCATCGATGAGTGTCTTGGCGGCATACAGCCCAGCGCTACCGGCGCCTACAATCACGATGTCATGGAGGGTGTTGCGACTCGCATCGGAGAGCTTGGCATGTACACGCATCGCCGCGTGTGCGCTGCTGGAGAAAAGGGCGTATCCCGCTGCGAGCAGCACAGGCGGCAGGAAAAGGCGCAACAGCCTAGAGACGGTCAACATGCTGGAGACGCATTTCGTAATGGATGATGGCTAAATATACCGCACTTCGCGTGCCAAAAATTATGTTCAGCCAAAAGCGTGAGAAGGGCACGGTCGCCGTCACGCCATCAAAACACGGCCTTTTTCCGCTTTTTCTTCACATTTGCTCCAAATCACGGCGTTGTAATCGCACTCAGTGAACAATCTGAGGAAATATGACCATGCGTAACCAGCGATTGATATGGCCCATACTGGTGCTTATGGCGCTCTTTGCCTGTCAAAGCGGTGGTGGAGAAGCGTCGAGCGATGCAACGGTGGCTGCCGCACCCGTGGTCACGACCAACACAACCACCACCGATCCCACTCCTCTACAAGATGGTGTCGATTACACCAAAACGGCGGACTATTCTGGCCGCACGAACTGGGCCTGCGATAACGATTCCATCGTCGACGCGGTGACAGGTCAAGTGCTCGAGCCGGATGTCGCAATGACGACGAACATGGCGGCGTTGGTGCGTCAGTTTTTGAGTAACAGCATTCCCGATCATCGTGTGGGTGATTTTCCGAACAACGCCAATCCCAATACGATTGGTGAGGTGGCGGTGAGTTACGACCTGGTTCTGCGTGTGGAGGGCGAGCAGCCTGATTTACGTACGGCGACTACCGTTCCACATGCGGCGATCTCACTCGGCGGTATCCTGTTCGATCCGAACACCGCCGAGTTTTACAACAATGATCGCAATTCGGGCTGGAACTACGAGGCGCTCACGGTCGGTGCGGCAAATAATTCCGACTTGTCGGGTGCCATCGGTTACTTAGGCACTGACTGCAATAATGCGCATGTACAGCCAACTGGCAAATACCATTATCACGGCATGCCTGAGGCGCTAGTCGACGATTTTCTCCAAGCAGCCGGTCACAGCACCAACAATCCCGCGATGGTCTTGCTTGGGTTTGCCGCCGACGGCTATCCGGTCTACGCGCGCTATGGCTATGTCGATGCGATGGATCCAAATAGTGGTATTACTGTGATGCGCGGTAGTTACGAACTAAAATCCGGTACGCGACCATCGGGCCCCGGCGGCAGCTACGATGGTACGTTTGTGCAGGATTGGACGTTTGACGCGGAGACGGGCGATCTGGATGCATGCAATGGTCGCTACGGCGTGACGCCCGAATATCCGGGCGGCATCTACCATTATTTCGTCACCGATGACTATCCGTTTGTCCAGCGCTGCGTATGGGGCGAGCCGACCGTCGACGCCTTCAACGCCGGTCCCTAGTCGCGATGCTGCGATTAACACTGTTGTGGATCGGCGCGTTCCTGTGTTCTTCGAGCGGCGCGCACGGCACCCCGGACAATCATCTCGTAATGGTTGTGGCAGATCGGCAAATTAAGTTGAGTATGGTGCTCGGCGAGCAAGCGTTGATGATTGCCGACGTGGATCAGGACGGCCATGTGGCACTCCATGAAATGCGCGCTTCTTCCGCCACGCTCAACGCCTATTTTAACCGAGTGATCCGGGTGTCTGACGAGCGCGGTGAGCAGGGCCGTGTGCGTTTTGCGGACCTCACCACGGATCTTGATCATGTCGCCGCGAACGACGATCGCGTTGATCATGCCCGTCTGGTACGCACGCTAGACTTTGACCGGGCGCTGGTTGCGATCACGCTCGATGTGACACTCTTGGCGCGCGCGATCGACGGTATGCGCGTCACGGTGATCGATGCAAACAGCGGGCAAAAGTCACGTCTGAGCGGACTGCGGACGTTCCAGACGATACGATTACCGATCGACCAGCAGGAGAGTCGTTCGCCGTAATCGGCAGACCGGCCTAGCCGGCGATCACATTGAGCCGCAGCTCATCGCCAAATCGATTGGCGATGAGCAAGAATACGATGGCGAGAGTAAATAGCTTGATCAACAGCGGAAAGCAAAAGCGCACCCAAGCGCCATAGGGAATGCGACCCAGTGCCAGGGTACCCATAACCAGTGCGCTGGTGGGCACAATCATGTTGGTGAAGCCGTCACCAAATTGATAGGCCAGTACCGCGACTTGCTGCGACACATCGGTGAGTGTGGCGAGCGGCGACATGATGGGCATTGTCACAAAGGCTTGTCCGCTGCCCGAAGGTATGAAGATGTTGCAGATAGTTTGTACGGCGAGCATACCCACGGCGGCCACATCGGAACTGGTGTTTTCGAACACCGCGGAAATCGAATGCACGACCGTATCGATAATTTGACCGTCGACCAGCACCACCTCAATAGTGCGCGCAAAGCCAATGATCAACGCAGCGGTTGTCATTTCAGAGGCACCTCGTATGAAGGTGCGGCTAGCGTGAGAGGGGCTCATGCGTGAGATGATGGCGGCAACAATGCCGAGCCCAAGAAAAATGGCATTGAGCTCACCGATGTACCAACCATTCAACGCGACACCGGCAACGAAGACAATCACGGTCGTCAGAAACGCCAGCAGCACAGCGACTCTGCGCCCTGTTAGACGAATATCATCCGGTGCTTCGAAGCCGTCGCTATAATCAATGTGGGAAACATAGCTGGCGGCTGGATTCTCGCGTACTCGCATCGCATAGCGATACAAATGATGGAACGCAACCAGTAAAAAAGCGGCCATCATGAAGAGTCGAAATTCCCAACCCGAAGTGATCGGCACTCCCGCAATATTTTGTGCGATGAGTACGCCAAACGGATTGGTGCCCGCGCAGGCCCAGCCGATACCGTAAGGCACCCACACCATGCCCATGGCGACGACCGCGTCCATACGCATAGCCAGCGACATTGAAACCAAGATAGGGATAAGCGGAACGTATTCTTCACCCATACCGATCGTGTAGGCCCCCAGACTGAACATGATTAGGCAGCCTGCGATGAGCACCCACGGACTGCGTCCCAGTTTGGCCACGGCCGTATGAAGCGCGGCATCGATGGCGCCGGTCTCGCGCAGTACAGCGATCACGCCGCCGACAAGAAAAATCAGGAAGATTATTTCCTGGGCCGCGGCTAAGCCCTTTGGAATCGCAAGCAGGAAGTACCATGGTGCCAACGTCACTTCGCCCGCTTCGGCGACCGATGCATAGCTGCCGTCCACGACCATTTGTCGCGATGGATTGTCGGCGTACGGCTCGCGATCGTAGGCGCCTTGCGGAACGACATAGGTGAGCAGCTGGGCGACGACGATGATCGAGAAAATCAGCAGTAGTGGGTCGAGCGACCAACCCGGTGTTCGAGTATTGTTCATAAGTGTGTACCCAATCGTGTCCGTCGGATCATCCGTGAATCGGGTCCCACAGTGTATTGGGTGGGGACCAGCGCTACTACAATGGTGGGCGACGTTTTAAAATTTATTATGCACTGATCAACAATATAGCTAGTCAACGGCCAGGCAACAAGTTTCAGTATGAACTTCTGCAAAGCGAGATTGACGCCCGTGTTTTGATACCATCCGATGGATGAGTCGTTGACTGAGTCGCTGAATCCGCTTTGTCGCCAAATTGATAGTAAAGAGGACCCCTTTATGCCACGCATTTATGATTTCAGCCGAAACCCCGCTGAACGCAACTACACGATCAAGGACCTGCAGGCGCTAAAAGGAACCGGGAGAAAGTTATCGATGGCCAATCCGGCGGATCCCGCCCAGATACAGGCATGTGTAGAGGCGGGTATTGATTTGTTTGTGGTGGGTTCAGACCAAATTGAGGACGTCCGCCGCTTGGCGCCCACGCATTTTACGGGTGTGGGATCGACCTGGGCGCAATTTGGTTCAAACGAAGAGATTGTGGCGCACGCGTTCGACGCAATGCGACGAGGCGCGGATATGTACTACACGTTGCGCTCCTTTGAGGCGATGGAGAGGCTGTCGAACGAGGGTATTCCCGTACAAAGCCACATTGGATTGATTCCGACCTTCAGTCATTATTGTGGCGGTTTGCGCGGCTGGGGCCGAACGGCGGATGAAGCAATGAAGATTTGGCAAACACTCAAACGTATGGAAGAGGTGGGTGTGATGGCCGTTGAGGCGGAGTGTATAGCTGAGGAAGTGCTCGAAGCGGTTAACGAAAAAACCACGATCGTCACCTTTTCGCTCGGTTCCGGCAACGCCGGTGACGCGGTGTTTTCATTTGTTGCGGATGTGTGCGGAGAGCCCAGTGAAGAGAATAAGCCGCCACTGCATGCGCATGCGTACGGTAACGTGGGCCGCCTACATCAACAGATTCACGATGAGCGCGTCGCTGCTCTGAGTGCTTTTCATAGCGATGTGGCAGCGGGCCGCTTTCCGTTTGCCGCTAACAACATCGTTATGCACGACGGCGAAAAAGACAAATTTCTCGAAGCGCTCGACAAATGGACGCCACTGCATCAGTAGGCGTCCATGACGTCATGGGTTATGGGCAGGCGGTCGTGCCGCTGGGTCCTGGCTGTCCAAAAATACGTGATGTGAGCACGATGTAGTCGAGGAAGTTGACCACTCCGTCGACATTAAAGTCGTTTAACGCGTCATTAGTCTGGAACGCGTTGGAAAAATTGGCCACATCAATAAAGTTGACGACGCAGTTGTTGTCCGTATCTGGGTCACACTGGTTGCCAAAGCCGTCGCCATCCACATCAACTTGGTTGGGGTTAGCCACGTCCACACAGTTGTCAGCCTGATCACTGATCAAATCACCATCGGTGTCCGCGGGTACGGACAGTGACACCGTACCGATGTTTGATAGTCGACCCTGGTCGTCGGCGATCGTGTAGGTGAAGCTGTCCGGTCCGGCGTAGCCTGTTTGGGCGGTGTATTCCACATCGCCGGTCACGCCGTCGACACTCGCTACGCCAAAGGTCGGTGGTGTCACAATGTTCACCGTGGTTAGGTCGACAACGCCGTCGACATCAAAGTCGTTGGCGGCTGGTGATAACACCGAAAGCTGATCGGCAACCTCGGTGTCGAACAGATCGTCCAAGGCCGTGGGCCGTCGATTAACAGAAGCGAGCGCGCCGGCAATGCCAAAGGTGCCGCGACCCAGTGTGCCAACAATAAGTAAGTCGTTGTCCTGGTCGTAGTTGAGTTCGAACACCGGCACGTTTGGCACATTAGAATCGAGTCGAACCCACTCATCAAACTGTTCGTTGTCAGTGCTGACATAGAGACCACGGTCGGTGCCGATAATGACCGCATCGAATGCGCCATTGGTGGCGAATACAATCGATCGCAATCGCCCTGTGGAAGCGAGGTCTAGGTCGCCCGTGATGACTGATGTTGTCGCGCCATTGTCGGTCGTGGTGTAGGCATTCGCTTGGTCAATGTAAAACACGCGTGTGCTGTCATCACTGTCCATGGCGACGCTGATTATGTCGGTTGTTTGTGGCAGAGGAACACCGGCGGGTGCCAGTGCCGCGCCTGCCGCAAAACGCGAAAAGAGCTGATTGCCGGCGCCGACATAGACCGCTTCCTCATTGTCGCTGGCACCGAATGCGATCGTGTTGCCATCAAACGGGTTGGCCACGACGCCAGGACCAATGGCGTCGAGCGTGTCGCCCTGATCAAACGATTCGTAGACACCGTTAGAGCCGCCGAAAACGATGCGTTGTGGATCGATGAGATTGAGCACAACAGGCGTCTTAAATTGGGCTTCAATGGGTGCGCCCGACACAGTAAACAAAGCGGGTTGTGTCAGCGATAATTCGTTGTTGGCGCTGTCGAACTCACGACGATTGAAAAACCCTAGATTCTGAAAGCTGCTATATCGAACTGTTTGATTGAGCGCCGCTAAGGTATCGATATCGACAGCAACGTCCCCGCCGTCACCGGTGCTCAGCGATTCCCAGACATTCGTCGCCGGGGAGATTTGTTGCGTGCTCCCCGTGTCTTGATTGCCGGTCATGACAATATCCGCGACCGCATCATAAGAGGTGTCGTGTCCTTCGGTAAGCTGCAAATTGCTATTGAGCGATACCCAGTCGCCGGTAGTACTTTGCGGCGAGACGCGTTTATAAATCCCGCCATCGTCGCCTTCGAGCAAATTACCATCGGCATCGAAGACCATGTCGCGTGAGTCGGCGTGTGGAGCCGAATTCGACGCTGTGCCGTTATGGGTGAGCGAGGTCCACTGCGAACCGCTCGACGCCGATGCATCGCCTCGAAACAGGCGTCCAGAGAAATCAAATGCGCCAATCGAGTTTGGGAAGGAGCCATCGTTAAGTGGCTGACGATCGCCGCCAACATACACGATGTCGTCGTTGGTAGGATCAACCGCCAGTGAAAAATGAATACTGGCCTGTGCTCCGGCATGCACACCGACAAAGTCTGGTTCCAATGAGCCGGGCAAATCCATTTCGATCCAGCTCACGCCGTCGTCGTCGCTATAAAACAGGCCGGCTAGCCGACCAAACTCGCTAATGGCCGAGTACACCCGTCCAGACTGACCGAATTCGATTTCAATGAGCCCAGAATCGGAGGTGATGACGGCATCCATCGCGGCATCACTGACTTTGGTCCAAGCATCGCCTCCGTCGATAGTGCGGTAGATGCCGTTGGGCGCGCCCGCGCACGTGTCTGCAAAAACAATAGCGGTGTAGAGTCGGTCCGCATTATTGGGATCCGCGGTAATGACCGTCGCGACGCCGTCCGGTAAACCGCTGTTGCCCACCGTTTGCAGCGTGAAGTTGGAACCACCATCAGTTGAGCGAAAAACGCCGACGTCACCGCAGTTGAACGGCACGGCAAAGTTGACCGCTGCGAACAGTCGATTGCCGCTCACTGCGAGTTTGGAAATATTGCGATTTTCAAGATCCGTGCCCACTTGCGACCACGTGTTGCCGCCGTCCGTTGTGCGCAACAAGCCAATGCGCTCACCGCCCTTGCGTAGCCAGCTGCTGAACAACCCAATCCCCGCATACAGCGTTTCATTGGTTGCGTCGGCCGGATCAAAAACAATATCGCCGATGGACTGTGATAACACCGCATCGGTTTGGTTCGTCCAGGTCGGATCGGTATCCAGACCATTCACCGTTTTCCAAATGCCGCCATTTGTGCCGCCAACATAAATGATATTTGCGTCGGTGGGGTGCGCGGCGACGGCGTTGATGGCGCCGGTGACCGGGTTGTTTACTAGCCCTTCCGTTTGCCCAAACAGAATCGGAGCCGGGCCACGTGGGTCAGCGGTTTGCGCTGCCGTTTGTAAACTGAGCGTTGCGGAAAGGGTGAAAGCCAGGCAGGTCGACGTTATTGTTTTTGTATTTAACATATTGTTCTCACTAAATCCGTTTAATTGACAAGGCGATAATGTGTACTATACGACAATAAATCAGTAATTGGTCAGGGAGACCAGCACAATGAATCGAAAATTGGATTGTTTGGCGCGTGTCCGCCGCATGGTATTCGTGTTTGGATGCGCGTGGCTGAGCAGTGCCGCGCTCGCTGAGAGCCACAATGCATTCGTCACGTTGGGTAACGGTGTAGTCGTTGATGTGCAAAACGAACGGCTATACACGATGAACCCAAAGACGGGCATTGAAGCGACGAACATCGCCACAGGTGAGCGTCTCTGGCGAAGCGTTGCCGCAGACCGGCCCCTGTCGATTCGTGAAGGCACACTGTTAGCTCAAAGTAGCGCCGAAAAATCGGGGCAACTAGAGTTGGCCTATCTGACTGCAGAAAGTGGTGAGTTGCTCCGCGCTACCCGCCTCTCCGTTGACGACTCGGTGTGGGCGCGTACCACCGATACGCTCGATCACCGTTTCGTTTTGCAAAGCACTGGGGCCGATAGTTTGCACTGGCAGCACACCACGAAAAAAATTCAGGGTGCGAGACTCGATCGCGCCGAACCACAGGCTCTCCGAACCGAGGGGTTTCTTCGGGCTGATTTCTCAACGCGTTCCGTTGCGCATTCCGATACTGGGTTACGGGCAAGCACCATTCGGGACTTTCGCGCTTCAGTGCCTGATGGGGCGGTCGGTAAACGCGCGTTGTATTCCGCTGATCGACAGCATATCGCTACGCACAGACCGCTGAGTCCACAGGCGCGACAGTCTGGCCAGCGGTATGAGTGGCATGTGTACTCGGCTGACGGTAAGCGACTTCAGACCTTTGCATCGGCGGTATCGTTTTCCCCCTATATCATCGTGGGAAATCGATTGCTCTACGTGACGCCCGCGCGAAAATGGCGCGCAGAGGAGCGTACTGAAATCAACCCGATGAGCGTGCGGGCTATCGACCTAAATTCTGGCGTCGAACTGTTCAAAGTGCCCGTCAAAGACACGCGATATAACGGACCGTTTCCGCCTTAAGCGATTTTTTTGTACAGTACGTCCATGCGACGTACGGTCAAGTTTCTTCACACGGTTGCCGGCATGGGTCTCGCCGGAGGCTTGGCGGTCTATATCGGCGTGCTGCATGCCGCGCCGGATCATGCGACGACCATTGAGTATGCGGGCACGCGTGAAGCGCTCGCGTTCGCGGTTAAGTGGATTATCTTGCCGTCGATGCTCATCACGGTCGTATCGGGTTTGATTGCCATGATCGTGCATCCGCCCTTTATGGACACGCCATGGGTGTGGGTGAAAGCGCTGACCGGATTGTTGTTTTTTGAGGCCACACTCGCCAGTCTCGACGCGCCAGCCCAGCAGGCCGCTGCCGCCATGGCTCAAGCTGTAGCGGGTGAGATCGATCCTGAAACGCTCGCAGAGCTGGTGCGCAACGAATGGGGCGCCTGGTACATGCTGCTTGGGTTATCGATTGCCAATGTAGCGCTCGGCATCTGGCGTCCGCGATTCGCCAAGCGAGACGTAAAAAAGGAAACCGGCAGTGGCGCTTCTTGAGCAGCTCATCCGTTCCGGTCGAATCGTCGACATCATGCTGGCGTTTGTTGTCGTTGAAGTGGTGATATTGCTGGCGCTGTGGCACCGAAAAGGACGTGGCGTTCCGCCCCGCGCGCTGCTGCTCAATGTCGGCGCGGGCGGCAGCTTGATGCTCGCGCTCGGCGCGGTGCTCAAAGGATTCGGTACCGCTGCGATCGCGGCCTGTCTGGTGCTTGCGCTGGTGTTTCATCTTGCGGATTTGTTGTCGCGGTGGCGATCGCAATAAATTCCTTAATCTCATGACGCCCCCTTTTCCGCGTGCGTGATCGGGCTGAGCGACCTGCTCAGTGAAAAAAAGTCCGGCCAGCATCCTTTAAGGGTCTGATTGTTGTGGCCAAGCCGCCTCTCCGTTTTGTCCAAGGTTGACGATACGCTCATAGCCATGTCGGGGATGAAGCAGTCAATGCGGGGGTGGTCGCGTGCGGATGAATTATGGTTTTTTCATTGCAGTGGCAGGGGTGGCGTGTGGGTCGGCTAGCGGATCACCGCCGCTCAACGCCGATACGCCTTTTCTCGGTGCTGAAATTGATGCGGTAGCAAGTGCATTGGGTGGACCGAGTTGGGTGCCCCTCGGTGAGCCGAGCGTCGGTGGGCGCGTGACGTCGATAAGTGTGAGTCCGCATGACGCGAACCGCGTCTTGATCGGGGGCGACATGCTCGGCGTCGGCGTGAGCAACGACAAAGGTGAAAGCTGGCGTTCTTCTTTTGGATTTGTAAGTTGGGAGATCGGCAGTTTCAGCTGGCATCCGACACAGTCCGAGCGTGTGTGGGTGGGCACGATGGGAGGACCATACGAAAGTCGTGATGGCGGGGTGAACTGGACGCTGCGACGAACTGGCATGCCGGAACAAGCGAACTTTGACTTTTCAGCGCCGATTGAGAAGGTCCTATTCGACCCTAACGACAGTACTCGACTGCTTGCGGTCGGTGGCACCAGTCGACGTTGGCGTGTGGAGAATGTGGATGGACTGCTTGGAGCAGTTTGGTTAAGCACTAACGAGGGACAAGAGTGGGAACAACTCACTACGATTACGGCGGATGGCTCGTCAACCGCTGCAGATGCGCAAGGGGTCAATGTTGTGTCGATGACTTTTGCCGCGCAATCCTCGAGTCGTTTGTATGCGAGCGTGGATGGTCGCGGCGTGTATCGTAGCCTCGACGGTGGTGCGACATGGCAGCGACTCTCAACAGCCCTGCCACATGATCAAGTTGAACGGGTGTTGGCGCATCCAACTCTGCCGCTGACTGTGTTTGTGTCACTGGGCAATGACACAACACAACCGGGAGGTATGTACGTCAGTACGGATGGCGGCGATTCTTTTAGCCCGATCAATAACGGGCTTGCGCAAGTCAGTGGAACCAACAGCGGCAATACATCTCGCTATAAAGGTGTGGCCATCGATGCGGTGAATGGACAGCGACTGATCGCATGCGATGATCGATTCGGTTCGCTGGGAATCTACCAAAGTGAGGATGGTGGAGCGTCCTGGGGTCTAGTGCTGCCGGATGCCGCACTGCCTCTGCCGTATCCATCGGGTGCGGAGATGGAGGTGGCAACCATTGCCCCCTCTGATCCTGATCTGATATTCGCTGCGGGATCGGCTAATCTTGTGCGCTCTACCGATGGTGGTCAAACCTGGAACGACGCGGCCAATCTGTATTTTGATAATGGCTACTATCGTGGGCGTGGATATTCCGGTTTGGTTGCCACCGAAGTGACTTTCAATCCAGGGATTGCTGGGCATCTGCTCATCCAAGGATTTGATGGCGCTCGAATCGTGCAATCAACTGACAATGGCGTGTCGTGGCGCTTTGAAGGCAATCAGCTTGGTAGTTTTAGTGGGGGCGCGGACGCGATATTTGCGTCGGCCAGCGTTGCCTATGCCTCATTGGGTTTTCAATCCAACTATCAAGGTGTGGCGCGTACTGTCGACAGTGGACAAACTTGGCAGATCATAGCAGGCGGCGATTCCGGTCTGCCGGAGATCGGCGCGAGCAGCAAAGCTGGGGCAATTCACGCCTCAACCAGTGATACGAGTCACGTGCACGTGATCATCGATGGGGATGTCTATCGTTCGACAGACTCCGGCAGCACGTGGGCGATGGTACGCGCCGATAATGGATTTGGTTGGTTCGCCTCGCTGCCGGATGAGAGTCAGTTATTTCTCAGTGCAGATGATGGTGTTTACATCAGCTCAGACGGTGTGGTGTTCACCTCAATCGGTGGCCCGGCGCGACCGGGCAAATTGTCGATGACGTCTGATGGCACGTTGTGGATGGCGGCGCACGATCGAACCGGCAATGCGGGGTTGGGCGTTTGGACCTATCGCGCTGATACCGGTTGGGTGGGGGTGCTCGATCCGAATAATTTGACGGGTGAATTTGGGCAAGCGATGCGGTACGTACATGGTATTGCGGTCAGTCCCGCCGACTCGCAAACCGTTGCTATTGTGACCGGTGATCCACCGTTTCGAGATGTGTCCCGATCCTCTGGTGTTTATCTGACGCGCGATGGCGGCCTGTCGTGGAAACGGTTAAACAGTAATTTGCCGATGCTGCGTGGCGCGGCCATTGCGTTTGATCCTCACGACCCACGTCGGCTCGTTATGGGGACTGCCGGCAGAGGGTTTTATCAACTCCAACTCGAGACAACGCCTGCATCGGCCATCACGCGTCGGCCTTGATGGATGCATAGTCGACGCGCGGCGCCAACAACTTACGCTACTTGATCGGGATAAATCGATCGCCCACTTTTCGATGCGGTTTGCCATCGAGCATGACCCGCTCCCCTTCAAGTTCCATGTCGTCGGCGGTCATCGCGTCAGGGTCCGGCATGACATCATCAACATGACTTGTGCTGCTCGGTATCACGGCGGCGGCCGTCGACGCTGTGCGGATATATGCCTGACCAAAGCCGGCTGCACGAAGTGCATCTCGAGCGCGGTTCGCGTCCGATTTGCTCGCGTAAGGTCCGACAAGAACGCGTGTTAATCCATCGTTACCAACTGTGTGGCGCAGTTCACCGATGTCTGGCGAGACTGTTACGGCGGGATTTGGGTTTCGAAAAGCTCCGATCTGCACATCGTAAAGATCGGCATAACTGGTAGCGCCCAACAGGGACAACAACACGGCACAGGATCGTTTGAGCATTAGGATACTCTCCATGTCAGTAAGCTCGCAGGCAGTATAGCGTTTTTTGATTCGATCATCATCGTTGATCAAAACAGTTTGTGCGAGCCCGCGTCGTGATCGGTGGTGTTTTCTCGGACGAGTTGCGCGTAATGATCGCTCAAGGTGATGTCGCCAGTTGACGGCGTTGCATCCGCGTCATACTCACCGGTTTCGGGGTTCCACCACAACATCGATTCGGTCGCATAGTAATGCGCAATACGGGCAAATTCGGCTTTAACCGCCATCGTGGGCAGCAACCAGCCTAAGGGTGTGAGAACACGGGCAAACCAGACAAACATCGAAGGTGGCACGGCGCGAAACGCAGGCGGTTTTTGCATCGCGTAGAACAGCAGCTCGCCTTGTTGACGAGCGGTGATCGCGGGTCCAGGACCGCCGATGGGTAAGATCGCATTGTGTCGATCCGGTCGGTCGATGCAATCGACTAAAAACGCGGCGAGATCTCTTCGCGCAATCGGTTTGCAGGCCGTTTGTTTGCCGTCGGCAAACAAAAGAAACGGTTTGCCTTGACGAAGTCGTTCAACTTGACCGGACAGAGAGCGAAAATACGCCGTGGGTCGAATGATGCTGTATGTTAGACCCGAGTCAATCAATGCTTGTTCAAACGCCAGTTTGGCAAACTGAAATGCAAGCTTGGGTTTTTGTACGCAGATGGCGGAGAGCAGAATAAACTGGCGAGCACCCACGTTCCTCGCGAATGAGAGCAGGCGTTGATTGAGATCGTGATCGACCCGCCAGGCATCTTGCGGTGCGCCACTGCGCGACGCCACGCAGGAGATGACCGCATCATACACACGCGTATTCGTGTCCTCGCTCGGTCCCGCCTCAAGTTGCTCATAGTTAAGCATTTCGCAATCCGGCACGGTTTGTTCTTGATCGCGCGCCATCGCGGTCACCCCATAGCCGCGTGCCACGAGTTCACGCGCCACCGCCCGGCCGACATAGCCGGTTGCGCCAGCAAGGAGCACATGAGGTGTTTTAGTCGTCACGATACCTACCCATCTGGTCTACGGGATCGATCTTGACACGACTGATTCGGATTGGCGAATTGGCTCAAAAACGCCTGTCATGGCGAGTGGTGATCAGGAGGTCGGTTCGAATTCAACAGCGTGTTTAGGATAGGCGGTACGCCGCTCAAGTTCATCGACTGCATAACAACCGATTAAGCACGGGCACGCTCGGCGATGCGTCGTCGTTGTTTCTCAATCTTAAACTGATGGTACAGCAACAGGCTGACACCCAGCACGGTTGGGGTTGCCCACACGATTGGACTAAAGGCGTATTCCGGCAGTGTGTTGACGGCGCCGAACGCCAAAAACGCGGTGTAGACCGAAATGCCGGCACCGACTAAGCCCCGCGTGTGCTGGATGAGCCATTCGTTAAAGGGCGGACTGTCGCTCAAGATAAAGCGGGTGTTGAGCACGGCGGCGGTGAGGCCGACGATCGAAATGGCCACCATCAGCGGTTGTTTGAGAAGCACGCCATGAATCGCGCAGTTAGCCGCTGCAATAAACGTTAAGGCTTGAAGAGTTAGATTGAGTGGGGTGCGATTGGCTTGATGATTGCGCTTGTTTTGAATGCATAGACGGCCATAGTGCGCGAGCATGATCGTGAGTACTGCCAAGTACAGCATCATGTAGCCAAAGAGGCCGCGTACCAATGCGGCGTCATCGGCAAAGTCGTGGGTTTCCAGTGGGTAGGCGAGGGTGCACAAGCTGATACCGATAGCGATGGACCCGGTCAACAACATCGACCAGGCAAATACTCGGCCCCATTTCTTGTGGCGCGTTGTGCCTTTGCGGCCTACTACGGGCAGCCACATAGTGATGAGGCCGACTGTGCCGGTCACGATATGGGCATGTACTAGCTGATCAAACAGCCACATTCGATTCCCCCCGGCGCGTGCCCGGTTTGGGTGCTCTTGACGCGAATTTTACGTGCGTGCCTAAAAGATGATTGATGTTGATCAAAAGCATAATATAGAAACAGTCTTGATGGCCCTATTTGATGTAAATATGAGCAAAAAAGCCCGAGCGATTGTAATTGGCAGTGGATTTGGCGGTTTAGCGGCTGCTGTGCGCCTCAGCGCGCGCGGTTTCGACGTGGAAGTCGTTGAAAAACTCGATGGACCTGGCGGTCGCGCGTACGTTTACCGTCAGGATGGCTTTGTGTTCGACGCCGGCCCCACGATCATCACCGCCCCGTTTTTACTCGAAGAACTCTGGTCATTGTGTGGCCGGCGCATGGCGGACGATATCGATCTGCGCGAAATCTCCCCCTACTATCGAATCCGTTTTGATGACGGCACGCATTTTGATTACAGCGGCGATCACGCTGCGATGCGTGCTGAGATCGCCAAGTTCAGCGAAGAAGATGTGGCCGGCTACGAGCGTTTTTTTGAGGCCGCTACCCAGGTCTACAATGTTGGCTTTGATCAGCTGCTCAGTGTGTCGTTTGATTCGCCGCTCAAGATGCTCAAAGTTGCGCCAGACCTTGTGCGCGTCCAGTTCTATCGGTCGGTCTATGGGCTGGTTGCCAAGTACATTAAGCATCCCAAGTTGAGGATGGTGTTCAGTTTCCATCCGCTGCTCGTGGGCGGAAACCCGTTCAGTACGACCGCCGTTTATACGCTCATCGCCCAGTTGGAACGTCGTCATGGGGTGCACTTCGCGATGGGCGGCACCGGCAGTCTAGTCACTGGTCTGGTGAACCTGATCGAGGGTAACGGTGGCCGCATGCGCTACAACGCGCCAGTGGTGCAGATTTTGAATGATGGCAACCGAGCGACCGGCGTGCGTCTGGCATCTGGCGAGGAATTGCCAGCGGACATCGTGGTGTCCAATGCGGATTCGGCATCAACCTATCGCTACCTAGTTTCTGAGTCGGTGCGTAAACGCTGGACCAATCGCCGCCTCGAGCGCGCGCGCTACTCGATGAGTTTGTTCGTTTGGTATTTCGGCACGGATCGTCGATACGAGGATGTGCCTCATCATATGATTTTGCTGGGCGAGCGCTATCGTGGCCTGCTCAACGATATATTTAAACGCCATGTGCTGGCCGAGGATTTCAGTCTTTACTTACACCGACCCACGGCGACCGACACGTCGTTGGCGCCCGAGGGCTGCGACGCCTTTTATGTGCTATCGCCCGTACCGCATTTGGATAGTGACATCGACTGGTCGACTGAGGGCGAGCGCTACCGGGCGCGGATCGCCAACGCGTTGAGCGACACGGTATTGCCGGGTCTAGAGGATCATATCGCCACATCGAGGCTGCTGACACCGGCTGATTTTGAGTCACGCTTGTCCTCAGTGAAAGGCGCCGCATTCGGCCTCCAGCCCGTGCTCACGCAAACCGGTTGGTTTCGACCCAATAACAAAAGTGAAGAGCTTGACGGTCTGTATCTAGTCGGTGCCGGTACGCACCCTGGTGCGGGATTACCGGGTGTAATTTCATCGGCCAAAGTACTCGATGAGGTTGTCCCCGAACCTATCGAGTTAGAGACCTCGGTGTAACCCGCCTGTGCGCAGAGCGTCGAGCGCCGCTTTGGCGGCTTGCTGTCCCGATAGAGTCGCCATTGGGATGCCGGGACCGGGGTGAACGCTACCGCCGGCTAAAAACAGACCGTGTACCTTGCATGTCGCGCCCGGGCGATCAAACGAACCATTCCAGCCATGGGTCGGTGAGCCGTAGAGTGCACCCTCTGTTGCAGGGAATAGACGGGCAAAGTCGTTGGGTGTTGTGCGTACGCAGGCAGCGATGTCGAGCGCAACGCCGTGACGATCCAGCTGCGCGAACATGTATTGCTCGTAGCGATCGAGATCGGCACTTGATAGCGCGCATGCTGGTGCATTGATCAGCGCAAACAGTCGTTCAGGTGACTGTCGAGTACGTCCAGGACCGCGATCCTGCGCGCACAGATAGACGGTGGGAGAATGGGTGATCGCCTTGTGCTTGAACACATGATCGAACTCATCGATGTAGTTGTCGCCAAACAGAACAGTGTGATGGGCCAAGTCCAGACCCGTGGTCGTCGCTTGCATACTCCAGGTGATCGCCGATAGGGAGTGCTGTTTGCGTTTGGGCACAGCGCGTTTGGCGGCCGTGCCAAGTTGTCCTGATGCCAGTGCCGCGGCGTCACCGTTGAACACGACCGCATCCGCTTCGTAATAGTCATCGCCGACGTGAACGCCGTGTACACGGCCTCGCCGGATATCGAGTGAGTCCACATGGCGATTAAATTCAATGGTGGCGCCCCGCTGGATCGACAGTGATGTCAATGCTTCGGCCAGGCGTTGCATGCCACCGTCCACCAGCCAAACGCCTGCGCGTTCGGCGTGAGCAATGAGCATTAATGTGGCGGGTGCGCTGAATGGTGATGATCCACAATAGGTGGCGTAGCGACCGAACAGTTGTTGAAGACGTGGGTCGGTGAACACCTTGCCCAGCTCCTGCCAGAGTGATGTAAACGGTTTGGTGGCATAAAGCTTGGGTACACCTCCAAGCCCGAGAGATAGGGCGAGTTCGACGGGCGATGGTTTGGGCGCTCGCATGAATGACGCGTCCAGCGTCTCAAAAATAGACGCACTCTGTTGAGCAAAGCGTCGGTAGGCATGGGCCTCACGGTGACCGGCGAACTGCTCGATCGCGTCGACAGACTGATCAAGATCCGCAAACAGATCGAGTCGACTACCGTCTGTCCAGCTGTGTCGCGCGAGCAGCGATTCGCGGAGGAGTGAGACATGTTCATCCAAACGTGTACCGGCAGCGGCGAACAGATCTTCGAATACCCAGCGCATCGTAAACACCGTCGGTCCGGAGTCGAGCGGGGCTGAGCCTGCGATGACTTCGCGCATTTTTCCGCCGGGCGACCCATGGCGTTCCAGCACCGTGACGCGTACTCCGGCAGTGGCCAGCCTCAGTGCGCTCGCGAGGCCGCCCATCCCGGCACCAATCACGACTACCTGTCGATCGCTAAGTTTCATATGTGTCGGCGAGTGACGGTGACTTGAACCTCTTGAGCAGGGCGGGTCGTCAGTCGCGCCACTGGACGGATCGCGTCGGAATTTTGCACGTGAAAATCGTAACGCCGTATGAGGCGGGCTAGGATCAGGCCACTCTCGATCGTGGCGAACGCCGCGCCCACGCACACGCGTGGGCCTAAGCCAAACGACATAAACGCGCCGCGATCCTGATCATCGCCGGTACGTGTAAAGCGGTCGGGATCAAAGCGATCCGCGTTCTGCCATAGCGCCGTATTTCGATGGGCGGTCCAAGGTGAAATCATGATCATGGCACCCCGTTTAACTCGAATGTCACCAATTGTCGTAGACATGGCGGCAACACGAGGAATAAAGGTGATCGGGGGGTATAGGCGCAGAGTCTCGCGAAAGACGTTGCGCGTGTAGGCAAGCTGCTTGACGTGCTCGATGGCGACGGGGGCATGGCCGACGACCTGGTCGATTTCCGCCCGCATGCGTTGCGCGATATCGGGCTGCACGGCCAGGATGTAGAAAATCCAGGTCAGCACGCTGGCGGTCGTTTCGTGCCCGGCCAAAAAGAATACGCCAATCTGATCAATGAGCTCCTCACGCGTGAACCCTTGGCCTGTTTCGGCGTCCCGAGCCTCAATACAGGCGTTCACAATGTCATCGATCTTGTCGGCGTCGGGCGCGAGGCGTGGGTCGAGAAAATGGCCAATGTGTCGGCGAATACGTTCGCAGGCATCCAACACGTTTTGAGGTTGACGAATATCAGCCCAAGGTTTTCCAAAGATGAGTTGCCATAGATTGACACTGGCGACGCTGCGCTCAAACTCAAGAAACGACGCGAAGACATCCTGCACTGTGTCGCTGGCAAGCGGTTTGGAAAAGATCGTGCGGCAGATCACGTCAGCGGTTAGGTGACTCATTGCGAGGTCGAGGGAAAAAGTTTCGCCTGACACACAGCGCTCGTCCAGTAGCTGTTGGTAGTCGTCGACGGCGTCGGACATGGAGTTGTACGCCGTGTTGATGCGCATATGTGAGAAGGCGGGATCGATCATTGCGCGTTGTCGTTTCCAGCGTTCGCCACTGGAAACAAATATCGAATCCCCGACGAGCGGCGCCAGCGCGCCCACCATCAAATCGTTTTTGGGGAATATGTCGAGCGGATCGGTCAATATGTCGCGCGCGAGCTTGGGTGAATTGACCAACAATATCGAGCGGCGCGAGTAGCCCAGATGCGTGAGCGGTTTGGTGTAGGCATCACGTGGTACGAGGCTCAAAAGATCGCCGTCGCCCTGTCGGATTACGCGCAGCAATGAGCGAATCGGCGTTTTGGGCTGAGGTGCAGGTGGGCGATACACCCGAATCAGTCCCGGGCCCGTAGCCAGAGGGACGTCGCTGTATGTGTGATGACAATCATTGGCGAGTCACAGTATAAACCCAGAATACCGTTCGTGTATGATCGATTCTTCCGTATGTGTAACGCCACCGATATCGCGCCCGAATTGAACACGGTCCTACTCACGCTTGGCAGGTTGCCCGTCGCACTTGAGATCGCTCGAAGTTTTGCTGCGATTGGCTGGCGGGTCGTGGTGGCAGAGCCATTTGGCTTACATCTTCTTCGCCACTCTCGCAGCGTTTCTGATAGTTATCAAACCCCCGCGCCGCGGCATGACCCGCGCGCCTATCGGCAAGCGCTATGCGACATCATTGAGCGCGAACAGGTGGCATTGGTCGTGCCGGTGTCTGAGGAGACGCTGCATGTTGCCGCGCTGGCTGCACAGATCGATTGTCCGCTCTATTGCCCCCCGCCCGCGGCCCTGCTGACCTTGCATGACAAACTGCTCTTTAATAAAGCGGCGCACGCTGCTGGTTTGAGTGTACCGCGGTCCTGCGCACTGGATTCAGAGCAGTCTGCGATCTTGGCAACGGACGCATGCGTGGTGAAACCTCGCCTGAGTTGTTCGGGGCGCGGCGTCGTTCATTATGCACCGGGTGAGCTTTTGTCGTGTTTGCCGTCGCCCCATCGTACGGAAGATCCAGAGCACCCAGATCAACAGACCAAAGTGCCATCCCAGCTTGGCCTGCCGCAGGACTCGCTGGTGCAGCAAGCGGTGGAAGGGCAGGAGCTGAGTTCGTTGGCGCTTGCGCGTGATGGCCAGGTGGTGGCCAACGTGGTGTATCGCGCCAACGTGCGGTCCGGCAGCGTAGCGGTGGTTTTTGAGCGTGTCGCGCACCCGGCAATTTCGCAGTGGGTCGATGCGTTTGTGGCGCACCAACGCCACACTGGCTTTATTGGCTTTGACTTTATTATCGATGCGCAAGGCGTACCGTATGCGTTGGAGTGCAATCCACGGGCAAACAGCGGAATCCACTTTTTCTCTGGTTCTGCGCTTGCGAAGGCGATCCTCGACAGCGAGCAGGTTAACGTTCGTGCCGAATCGGTTCTCCAAGAGAGCTATTCAACCTTTACGACCGTACTCGGGCGTCTTACGAATCGAGACGCCCGACGCGAGGCGTTTGGCTGGCTACGACGTGCGCGCGATGTCACCTGGTCGAGAGACGATCCTTGGCCGTTTTTGCTGATGACAATCAACACCTGGCCGTTGATCTATCGGGCGATTCGACATCGTCAGACCTTTGCCGAAGTGGCGGCATTAGATCTGGAATATTCGCGTGAGTAAGCCGTTATTTGAACGCGGTGATCGGTCACTGTTGTGGCGAGACGGCGCGCTCGAGTTGACCGCTTGCGCGGGCCCGCCACAGGCGGAACGCCAAGCATTTGCATCGCTTATCGCACGCACCGAGTTTGGTGAAGGCGGTATGCGCTACCGGCGCCTGGATGTGGATCGCTCCCTCGAGTCTCTCGGTCGTGATGTCGCCTACGTACGCTTAGTGCGTGCGGACACACTGGTCGGTACGTATCTGCTGCGGCGTCACACGCTTTTGGTACACGACCGCCCAATTCTCGGTGTGTATCGCTCGTCGCTCTGCCTTAACGCGTCGATGAAAGGCAAAGGGTTAGGCACACGCATCGTGCAGCAAACACTCAGTTGGTTGGATGGACTGGCGGCCCGTAACGGCGAATCGTTTGTGAGCTACGGGTGCGTGGAGCGCGCCAATCAACCGTCGATGGGGGCACTCTCGGCGCATACGACGTCTATCGGTACACTGCGGACTCAGCTGGTTTACCGCCAATGGCCACGCGCAACCTTAGCGCTGACCGAACTCGACGCGGACGATCCCCGCGTTATACAGGCGCAGGCGCAGACCTATGACGACTGTGGTGTCAGGGTTGCGAGTGATGCGCCGTTTTTAGCGAAAGTGGAAGATGGTCAAATTGTGGCCGGCGCGCAAGCGCGCCTCGTTCGCATTGATTTTTCAAGAATCGGTCAGCCGTGGGACTTTTTGAGTAAGCACGTGTTCGCGTACGCCTCGCCGGCGCGTCGACGCTTTGATCCTCATGACTTTCGCTACGTGCAGCTTGATAACGCGGTGGTTTTACCTGGGTTTGAAGCCGTATGGAAACCTCTGCTCGCGACCTTTATGGCACGCGCCAACACCCACATGGCCATGCTCACGCTGGATCCGACCTGTCAGGCCAGTTCGCGGCTTGCGCCCTGTATTAGTGGTTATTTTGCGCGAGCCACCCAACAGCATGTGTCGGTGTTGGCCAGAGCGCATGGGCGCGTGCCGGGCTTTGATCAGCTAGCAACAGCGCCGCTCGGTCTCAATCCACGTTGAATCGTTGCTTGGAAAGATTAAAGTGACGCAAAAAACGCATCGAGATGCGCTGCAAACTCGTCGCACTCGAAATGTAGCAGTGCGCCGGCGTCATACGCGCTGACGGTCCAGTTATCGCGTTCATCAGTCCAATCTGCACCACGAAAATCGGCGAAATCGCCTCGTGTGCCGTGCGCCAGAAAGACTGGCAACACGAGCGCTTCATAGATTGTGCGAATGTCCTTGCTAAAGAGCACGCCACTTAGAAAGGCAAACGGAGCACGATCCGCACCAGGTTGATGAGTGGTGGCGTCGCAATAAAGAGCGAGCTTCTCATCAATGACACCAGAACCATAAGTCCGACGGAGAAAATAGCGAATGCTGCGCGGACTGACTAGGGCGGCAAACAGCCGTTTCCGCCACAACGGAAACCGCAGAACTTTGTCGAGTATCGGCATGTAGCGCGTGGTGCCGGGCGGCGCGCGTAATCGATTTGCACCCACGTTAAACCCGGTAGGTGTAATGAGCGTCAGTGAGCGTAATTTGTGTCGCTCGTGTAACGCGGCTCGGGCCAAAAATTCCGCCGATAGCGACAGCGCGACGGCATCAATTGGCGTATCGCATTCTTCATAGATGACGTCGATGATATCTTGGATTGCGGTGACAAACAGAGTGACCGTGTACTCACGCTCACTGCGATCAGAGTGTCCAAAGCCGGGAAGATCAAGCGCAAACACAGTGCGATGTCGACGCAGGTGTTCGAACAGTGGCGCCATTTCGGCGGTTGATCCGGCGGCATTAATGCTGTGAATGAGCAGTACGGGCGGGCCACTGCCCGCACGATAATAGGCCAATCGACCGGCGCGCCCGTTGAGTGCGATAAGCGGCGCATCGACCGCATTAGGCAAAGAAGACGTCAACGCCAACTGTTCCGCTTGAATTGTACGCTCAGCGCGGCGCGAGCCCTAGCAGGTGAGCCATGTCTTTGAAGAAAATCCGTACGTGTGCCACAGGCTTGGCACGGACGAGTTTCTTATTCATATACGCCTGCCAAGTGAGCGTTTGTACATCGGGATCTTTGCAGATGCTGACAAAGCGTTCGCGGCGCTTGTCGCTCGAGTACCAAAAGCGCTGCATGATGCCCAAAATCCAAAATACCCGGCCGTGAAGGCGCATAAAATGTTTGCGCGCAAGCTTGAGTGCTCGAGCATCATTGGTTGCCAAAAACTCGGCGACCGCATCGCCGGCACAACGCCCGCTGAGCATTGCGTAGTAAATGCCTTCGCCCGAGGCGGGCGCGACCGCTCCCGCCGCGTCACCTGTTACGACGACATCGCGACCATTGTCCCAACGTTTGCGGGTTTTCAGTGGTATCGGTGCGCCTTCCGTACGGACGGTTTCGGCATCGCTGAGACCCGATTGGGCGCGAAGTTTTGATACGGAAGCGCGCAATGAAAAGCCCTGTTTAGCGGTGCCCATGCCGACACTGGTCTGCTCGCCGTGCGGAAATACCCAACCGTAAAAATCAGGCGAGCACTGACCCTGGTAATACACATCGCAGCGTTTGGGGTCAAAGTGAATATCGTCGTTAATCGCTTGCGGTGATTTTACGATCTCATGATAAGCAAAGACATTCGGCAGTGGTTTTTGATCATTGAGACACTGCTTAGCAACATTCGAGGCAGCGCCATCGGCACCGATAATGGCACGCGTTCGAATGCGGTGGGTCGCGCCTTTACTGTCCTTGAATTCAATGATTGGATGGACTTCATCGTCGCGCGTTACGCGTGAGAATTTCCCGGTGATACGCGTGGCGCCATTTTTCGCGGCGCGGCTGCGTAGCCATTCATCGAAAGTGCCGCGATCGACCATGCCAACCCAACCACCGATGGGCATGTCGACTTTAACTTTGGTCGGTGAAATCATACGAGCGGTTGTGACTTTGGCCTCGAGTAATGATTCGGGAATATCAAATTCACGCACCAAAATGGGGGGCACAGCACCGCCGCATGGCTTGATCCGACCGTCGCGATCGAGCAGCAATACGCTGAATCCTTTCTGGGCTAAATCGTTGGCCGCGGTAGCGCCACTTGGACCCCCACCGATTACCGCTACATCAAAAGTATTCATTGCCCTATGTCCCTGTTCGAGTGGGTCAAGAACCACCTATTCTGTGTTCTGATCCCAGTGTTAACGTGTCTGCGTCGTTCCAACCCAGTGTGTTGTCCGATTACCGCCGGTATCGGCAGGCCCGGCGGTCGATCGTTTTAATTCGCCGTCAGTGCTGCTGAGCGGCTATCTCGTGCCCAGTGTTCGCGCGCCTGCTGCGAGCTCAAGCTGGCGGCTAGATAACTTGCTACGAGAAAAAACAGCGCCTGAATCGCAAAGGCCGTGGCGTAGGCGGGTGCGGTTGTGCCGACGATGAGGCGGATAACGTCGATCACGCCTGTACCCAGCAGTCCACCGAGGCCAAATGCAATAGCCTGAGCTGCGCCCCATACACCCATGCGTAGGCCATCGCGCTGCCGTCGACCGCTGCTGACGAGGCTCATCATGCAGCCAATCGCGGCGACGGCGAAAATGCCATTCGCTGTGCCAAGCCCAAACACGACTTGGCGAAGTGGCCAACCGACGCCCTCGAATGCGCCAAACGACAACATGCCCAACGCGGCGGCTGATGCCAGGCATCCTCCGATCATGCAGCGCCTGAGTACGTCGTGTTTGCCTTTAGCGATGCCGCTACCGATTAATGCGACGAGCAACATACCGAGCAGTACGCCGCCATGTTGGACACCACCCAGTTTGGTCGACTCGCCTGGCGTGAAATCAAACACCGCGCCGGCGAAGGGTTCCAACAGTAAATCCTGCGCGCTGTAGGCCAGCATCGAGATAAACACAAATAAGGCGAAGCGACGGGTGAGCGGTTCGCTCATGACGTCGCGCAATGCGGAGAGAAATTCGTCGCGCGAGGGTGCCGATTCGGCGCTCGTTGGATTGCCCAGAGTGGACGGCACTGATGCCCGTTTTTCAATGCCCGCTACCGCGAGCGTGGTAAACAGTACCGCGAGTCCGCCAACTGCCGCGGTGAGCCACACTAGTCGACCAAAGGTAAAAGGATCCAGCAGTTGACCGACGATGACGGTGGTGAGCACAAAGCCCATAATCATCATGACCCAGGTGATGGTTGCGGCAGCGGCGCGGCGCGAGGCACTGACCGTGGCGGCGAGTAACACCAGCAGCGAGGTGCCACTTGCACCGACGCCTGCGCCCACGAGTAAAAACGCGAGTGTCGCGACGATGACGCCCATCAAAGTGGAGTGCGCCATCACCAACGTCGACGCTGCCGCCAGTGTGCCACCAAGCGCCAGTACGACCATGCCACCGATGATCCACGGTGTGCGCGACCCGCCGCAGTCGGACGCGTAGCCGAACTTAGGGCGCAGTATTTGCACGGCGTAGTGAAGCGCGACCAGCGCACCCGGAAGCATGGCTGGCAATGCCAGCTCAACGACCATCACACGATTAAGCGTAGAGGTAGTGAGAACGACAATCGCGCCGAGAGAGGCTTGAATGACCCCCAGCCTGAAAATACCAAACCAGCCCAGCCCTGTCGTCATGAGAGCAGCACCTGACGAATCGCAAATGCCGTGAATAACATTCCGCTGACATACAGTGTCACGCCAAATGCGCTATACCAGGTGGCGTATCGAATTGGGTTGCTCAAAAAGCGGCGCATCATCACAAGCTGCACGCCGAGCAATGCGGTGACCGCAAGCGCATGGAAGGGCATGTCGATGTACACGAGTAGCGCAACGACCGCTACTTGCGCCAGCGCCATAATCACGCACGCAATGCGCGCGGCACCATCGGCACCGTGCAGCACGGGCAAACTGTTCACACCCATGCGCGTGTCGCCTTCGATGGCTTTAAAATCGTTGAGTGTCATGATGCCGTGGGCACCAACACTGTAAGCGAGTGCGGCGACAATCGAATGCCACGTGGGCAACATACCGCTGATCACCGCGGCGGCGGTAAACCATGGCAAGCCCTCGTAACAGATGGCCACCGCGCTGTTGCCCCACCAGCCATTCGCTTTGAGCCTGAGTGGTGGGGCGCTATAGACCCAAGCGAGAAGTAGGCCGACACACGCGGCGGTAAACACCCAGGATCCGAGCACTGACGCCACGGCCAGTGAGAGCGCGGTCCAGATCAGAGCAAAATAAAACCCATGGCGACCCGGTACACGGCCTGACGGAATAGGCCGGTCGGGTTCATTGATCGCGTCAACGTGACGGTCATACCAGTCGTTGACGATTTGGCTGGTGCCACAGACGAGTGGACCGGCCAGCGCCACACCGCCGACTACGAACCAGGCCCTCGAACCCAAAGTGGCACCGGAGGCGACCAGCCCACAGCTGAACGCCCACATGGGCGGAAACCAGGTTACGGGCTTGAGTAATTCAAGATACGCACGCCAGGTCGGCGCGCGACTATCCAGCATCGGCGAGGACGTGCGTTCCATCCAATGACCCTAGCGCTGAGGGGCCAATATGTCAATTTGAACTGACAGTAATGCTGGGTTTACAGATTAGTCGCCGGCGGGGTCATCGGCATCGGGGTCACCGATGTCGAATCGGCGCAGCTTGACGTAGAGACTCTGCCGGGAAAGGCCCAGCATGTCGGCCGCTGAGGCGCGGTTATTCGAGGTCATCTTAAGCGCGGCTTCAATGCACAAACGTTCAATCAAATCAGTCGTTTCGCGCACTAGATCCTTGAGAGGCACGCGACCGACTAACTCGGTCATTTGTTCCAGAGACTGGCCGAGCGGCTGTTTGGCCATATCGTCGGTTCGTCGAGGTCGTTTAATGATTCGCCGAATCACGAACCCAAAGCACGGTATGTCACTTTGCAGCGCGGCCACCGCGGACAACTCAACATCGACCGGTGCCCCGAACTCAGGATTTATCTGAGTGCCATACTGACGAACGACCCCTCTTTGCTGCAGGTTCTTACGCAACACGCCGACGTCGACGCCGGGACGTCCCAGCCAATTTTCTAGCGGCTGCAGCTTGATTTGCAGTTCGGACGTGACCTGGCACATTTCCATAAAGGCATCATTCGCCAACAAAATGCGCGCGTCGGGATCGACCACAACAAACGCGTCCGACGAATGCTCGATGATGTTCATCACCGTGCTGGAATGGTGTCCTTCAGCGCGCGAGCTGGCGTCGTTCGATTTGAGATGAATCAAAAAGAGCGACGCGTCGTCCTGCCGCAACAGCTCGGCATTAAGCACGAAATGACTGCCGCGCTGGGTTTCTACCTTAATCGCCGCGCCTTGGCCTGTGGCGCGCACGCTCGCCAACAATTGTTCAATGCTATTGGCACTGTCTTCGATAAAAAACTTCCCGAAACGCTTGCTCACCAAATGTTTGACGGGCTGATCCAAATATTCGGACGCAGCGGGATTGGCCTCTACAATATCCCGGCCGTGCGCATCGACAATAAGGATTGCCTCTGACGACATCTTAAACAGCATTCGATAGCGCGTTTCGGCCTGATACAGCCGTGCATAGTCGTCTTCCATCGAATGCTGCACGTCGAGCAGTTCTTGCTGCATGACCGAGAGCGCACGTAAATCGCGACCCATAACAATCTTGTCGCCATTGGATTTGACACTGAAAACGCGAAAGAGAATCGCGGTGTCGGCTTCTTCGTCTGTGGGTAGATTCACTTGTCGCCAACGTGATGGCGAGCGCTCAGGCGTCGTGCGAAGAAGCGCCTCGATTTTGGGTCGGCTCTCGATGGTGACGGTGTCGACCCAGGACCGACCGATCCAGGCGTTCAGATCGCCAAAAGCGGCCGCGCCTTGCTCGGCGAACGCGTCGACAATTACGCCCTCACCGTCGACAACAAGCGCCACGTCATTGGCTGAAGAGACGATTTGCGCAACGCCGGCTACGTCCAGTTCCGACACGAATTCGGAGGCAATTGAAGTCACAAACAATCCTGTTCTAAGCGAATACCAAGCGCTTTTCTAACGGTTCACTGAAAACTCGAGGCGGTTCGGACCGCCTCCTCGCCGTCGTTGGCAAACCCATCCGCACCATAATCTTCCGCTTTGCGGTCCGTCTCCAAAAAGGCCCTTCCACCGACAAGAATTCGCACGCCCTTGTGCGCGGACTGACGACGGATATTGCGGAGTAAACCGGCAAGCCGATCCAGGTGTCGGTCGGCCGAAATCGACACGCCAATGATATCAAATTCTTGTTCCGTCACGAGTTCAATAATGGCCTTTGTTGTGCCCGGTGCGCCGCTCCACACGTGCCACCCGGCACGGCGGAAAAACTCAACAACCATGAGGTGGCCGAAAGTGTGTTGTTCGCCCGGCATCGGCACGATCAGAGCGGATCGAGTGTGATCAGATTCTGACGTGGGATGCGCGCAAAAACAGGGGCTAAACATGTGGAGTATCTGATGCATCCGCGCAACGCCGACCGTTACTTGAGTAAAGTCGCAGTCGTCGTCCTCCCACATGACGCCCAGACGGCGCGCGGCCGGCGCCAGCAGGGCCAAATAGATATCTCGAAGACGCGCGCCGTCGTCGACGAGCGTTGTAATGTAGCGGGTCGCGACATCGATGGTGTTATTGAGGATTAGCTCCACAAACGCGTCAACTTCGCCGGTCAGACGGGCGTTGTCCCAACTGTCATCGACGACGTCAGTGCTCGCCCGGGAATCGTCAAACATGACCAGCAGTCGCGGGATAATCTCGCCCTCAATCGTTTGGCTCAGCTGCGCCATTTCTGGTGTCAACCGCGCTCGTGAAGATGTCGATGCTTCGTCTTCTCTACCCATTGCTGCCCAGCACTCGTCGTTGACGCGTGACTCTTTAAACCCCATGGCCCGGCCCCCAATTCGCGTAATCGCTACTCGATCATACACACAAGCTTGGGTGCATGTTGACGCGCCGCGCCATAACAAAGCGAACAGCCGTTTGGCTATTTCCCCAAAGTAATCAAACCCCGTAGGAATAAAATTGTCAAGATAAATTGACGTATGGTTTAGTTGACACTGTGTATAAAGCCCTCTAGATTCGGAGTTTGGTAACGACCCATCTGCAAACACCCGAAAGACGGTTCTATGACCACCAAGTCTGAGAGTTCGGCGACATTGTATACGCCTGAGCAGCGCGCCCGACGCGACGCGACGCGCTGGACGCTGGTGCAGGGCGTGCTGGCGCCCCTGCAGTTTGGGGTGTTTTTAGTCAGCGTAGTGTTGGTCGTTATGGCGCTCGATGACCCGTCCTTGGCGCCTCATGCGACGCTGTCTGTTATCGTTAAGACATTGATTTTATACACAATAATGATAACGGGCTCGCTTTGGGAGAAAGCGGTCTTCGGTCAATATTTGTTTGTACGCGCCTTTTTTTGGGAAGACGTGGTCAGCATGCTTGTTCTGGCCCTTCACACGGCCTATCTGTTGGCGGTGTGGCAGCAGTGGCTGCCGTTACGCGAGCAACTGCTGCTGGCGCTGGCCGCCTACGCGGCGTATGTGGTGAATGCTGCTCAGTTCTTGCTCAAGCTTCGTAAAGCACGGCTGACGTCAAGCCCATCCCTGTCGCCGGCCACAGTGAGGGCCGGGCCATGAATAATAAGGAGAAGTGATGGACGGCGCTGTTGTGGGGAGTAGCGCGGTAATCGCCAAAGGGTCGCCGGGTGGGAAATGCGATGCACCGGTGATTCGGCAGCGTGGCCAGCGTGAGGTTTTTTGTGGCCTCACCGGTATCGTGTGGATGCACCGAAAGATTCAGGACGCGTTTTTCCTCGTGGTGGGGTCGCGCACGTGTGCACACCTGATCCAATCGGCCGCCGGCGTTATGATTTTTGCTGAGCCTCGGTTTGCAACCGCCATTATCGACGAGCGCGATTTAGCCGGTCTTGCCGATGTAAATGACGAGCTTGATCGAGAGGTGGCGCGCCTTCTCGAGCGTCGACCTGACATCAAACTTCTTTTCCTCGTGGGCTCCTGCCCGTCAGAGGTGATCAAACTCGATTTATCACGTGCGGCTGAACGGCTATCGCGCGAATACCTGAACAAGGTTCGCGTACTCAATTATTCCGGCAGCGGCATTGAAACAACCTTCACTCAGGGCGAGGACGCGTGCCTGGCGTCGTTGGTGCCGCTCATGCCCGAAACAGACGAGCGCTCGCTTCTGGTAGTCGGCACGCTCGCAGACGTGGTGGAGGATCAGTTTCGTAAACTGTTTGATGGGCTTGAAATCAACGCTCAGTTTCTACCGCCGCGCAAGGCAGCCGAACTTGTCTCGGTTGGGCCCAATACACGATATCTATTGGCGCAGCCGTTTTTAGCGGACACGGCCCAAGCGCTTGAGCGACGCGGTGCGCGTCGACTGCCGGCGCCCTTTCCAATCGGTGAAGAGGGAACGACTCAATGGTTCCAGGCGGCCGCAACGGAATGGGGTGTGAGTGCAAACACCTTTAAAGCGGCCACACAAGCGCCGCGCCGACGAGCGCGCGCAGCCGTCGCCAAGTCACGAGCGATGCTCGAGGGTAAACGCCTTTTTTGTTTCCCCGATTCGCAGCTTGAGATCCCGCTCGCGCGCTTTTTGTCGCGAGAGCTGGGCATGGTCTTGACCGAAGTGGGTACGCCCTACTTGCATCGCGAACATCTCGATAACGAGTTGCCGCTGTTACCGGCCGGTACTCAGTTAAGCGAAGGGCAAGACGTCGATAAACAGCTCGATCGGTGTTTCGCCGCCGAACCTGATTTGGTGTTGTGCGGTTTGGGCCTTGCGAATCCACTCGAAGCGCGTGGGGTTACGACCAAGTGGGCCATCGAGCTGGTGTTCACGCCCATTCAAGGATTCGAGCAGGCGGGTGATGCCGCTGAGTTGTTTGCCCGCCCACTCAATCGCCGCATGGCTCTGGCGGTCTAATATGAAACTAACGGTTTGGACTTACGAGGGCCCGACGCACGTTGGTGCGATGCGCATCGCCACCGCGATGGAGGGGTTGCATTACGTGCTCCACGCGCCGCAAGGGGACACCTACGCCGATCTTCTGTTTACGATGATTCAGCGTGACAACAAGCGTCCACCGGTAACCTACACCACGTTTCAAGCGCGCGATCTTGGCAGCGATACCGCGACGCTTTTTCAACAATCAATGATCGATGCATACGAGCGCTTCAAGCCCGACGCAATGATTGTCGGTGCGTCGTGCACCGCCGAACTCATTCAGGACGATCCCAATGGATTGTCGCAGGCGCTGAATCTACCGATTCCAGTGGTGCCGCTCGAGCTACCGTCGTATCAGCGCAAAGAGAACTGGGGCGCCTCCGAAACGCTCTATCATCTTATTCGTGCGCTGGCCGGCCCACACGCCCCCGCGCCCGGTAGCACCCGCGCTCCGATAACCGAGCGCGAAGCAGGAGTGCGGCCAAGCTGCAATTTGTTGGGGCCCACTGCGCTAGGGTTTCGTCATCGCGATGACGTAAGAGAGATCACAACTCTGTTAGATCAATTGGGTGTTGATGTTCACGTGGTGGCGCCGATGGGGGCGACACCGGCCGACCTGGCCAACATTGGTGCCGCTGATTTTAACGTGCTCATGTATCCCGAAGTTGGGGACACCGCCGCGCGTTGGCTCGAGCGTACATTCAAACAGCCGACCGTGCGCACCGTGCCGATCGGTGTCGGTGCCACCCGGGATTTTGTGCAGGAAGTGGCCGCGCTTACGGGGCTTGACCCCGAGCCGGTGTTGGCCGGTGATCCGAGTCGTCTGCCTTGGTATTCGCGCTCCATCGATTCCACGTATTTGACCGGCAAACGCGTGTTCATTTTTGGTGATGCAACACACGCAGTGGCCGCCGCACGAGTCGCGCACGAGGAGATGGGTTTTAAAGTCGTTGGGCTAGGAACATACAGCCGGGAGTTTGCGCGCGAAGTACGTGCCGCTGCCAAACTATATGACGTTGAGCCACTGATAACCGACGACTACCTCGAGGTGGAAGAGGCCGTTAACCGACTTCAGCCAGAAATGGTGTTGGGCACCCAGATGGAACGCCACATCGCAAAACGTTTGGGGATTGGTTGTGCGGTGATATCCGCGCCGGTGCATGTGCAAGATTTTCCTGCGTCGTACTCGCCACAAATGGGGTTCGAGGGTGCAAACGTGTTGTTTGATACCTGGGTGCATCCGCTCATGATGGGGCTGGAGGAGCATCTGCTGGGTATGTTCCGCGAAGATTTCGAATTTAATGATGACGTGGCGCCTTCCCACCTTGGGGGTAAAACGCGGGTTGAAGCATCCGTCAAAGACCCGCAACCGTCACCGGACGGTGACACAAGTTGGTCGGAAGACGCCGAAAAAGAACTGGGCAAGATTCCGTTTTTTGTGCGCGGCAAAGCACGTCGCAATACTGAGCAATACGCTCGCGATAACGGTGTCACCACTATCACCACCGAGATTTTGTACGATGCGAAAGCATTCTTCAGTCGCTGAGCGCCACTATCGGGTGACGATTGTCAGTCTTGACGGCCACCTGGCCGGCGCCGCTGAACGCGCGTTTGCTGGGTTGCGTAAAGATCTGCCGAATCTTACCGCCACGCTGCACTGTGCGGGCGAGTGGAAGAGTGACCCGCAGCGCCTTGAAGACTGTCGCGCTGATATTGCACAGGCAGACATTGTCATTGCCTGTATGCTCTTCCTCGATGAGCATATTCAGCAGATCGCACCCGCGCTAAAGGCGCGCCGCGATCAGTGCGACGCCATGGTGTGTTTCATGAGCGATGGCGAGATCATGAAGCTTACCCGCATTGGTCAGTTCAAGATGGACGGTTCAACAAGTGGGCCGATGGCGTTGCTCAAGCGATTGCGTGGCAGTAAGAAAGCGCAAAAGAGCAACGGCGCTAAACAGGTGGCGATGCTGCAACGATTGCCACGTATTTTGCGTTTTATTCCCGGCACAGCACAGGATGTGCGCGCGTACTTTCTGACCATGCAGTACTGGCTGGCGGGTTCCGAGCAGAACATCGCCAACATGGTGCGTTATTTAACCCTGCGTTACGCCGATGTCGCCGGCAAGCCCGCGCGTTGCGAGTCGGGCGTACCGCTGCCGGTGGACTACCCGCAGGTGGGTATCTATCACCCGTGCATCAAGCAAGGTGTGAGTGAGTCACTCGACGACCTGCCCGCGGAGAAGGGGGTTCGCGGTACGGTAGGCCTGCTTGTGATGCGGGCATACGTTCTGGCGGGCAACTGCCGTCATTATGATCAAGTTATCCGTGCCATGGAGGCACAGGGGTTACGAGTGATTCCGGTGTTTGCGAGTGGTCTTGATGCGCGCCCGGCGATTGAGCAGTACTTTGTGCATGAGAACGAGGCGGTTGTCGACGCGGTAGTGTCGCTAACCGGGTTCTCGTTGGTGGGTGGCCCCGCTTACAACGATTCGGCGGCGGCTGAGGATATGCTGGCACGTCTCGATGTGCCCTATCTTGCCGCGCACTGTAGTGAGTTTCAGTCGCTGGAAGAGTGGGAAGACTCTTCGCGCGGTCTGCTGCCAGTGGAAACCACCCTCATGGTCGCGATACCGGAGCTCGACGGTGCCATTGCGCCAACGCTGTTCGCCGGTCGCTCAAACACCAATGACGATGCAGGTCGCGACATGCTGCCGCATACCGAGCGCATCGATACGTTAGTCGCTCGAACTTGCAAGCTCATTGATCTACGCCGAACGTCTCGCGCCGATCGCACGCTTGGTGTCTTGCTTTTCAACTTTCCACCTAATGCAGGGGCTACCGGGTCTGCGGCCTTTTTGGCGGTCTTTGAGTCGCTGTACAACACGCTTCACACGCTGGCGGACGCCGGCTATACCGTTGAGCTTCCGGAGAGCGTAGATGCGTTGCGAGAGGCGATACTTACCGGTAATGCGGCCGATTACGGAACCGACGCGAATGTGCTCGCGCATATTCCTGTGGATGATTACGTACGACGCGAGCGATGGCTGGCCGATATCGAAGCGTGTTGGGGTCCGGCGCCGGGTAAGCACTTATCAAACGGCGACGGCTTATTTGTTCTTGGCAAGCAGTTTGGCAATGTGCATGTGGTGGTGCAACCGTCGTTCGGCTACGAGGGTGATCCGATGCGTTTGTTGTTTGAGCAGGGTCACGCTCCGACACACGCGTTCAGCGCATTTTATCGCTACCTTCGTGAAGACCTTGCGGTCGATGCGATGCTCAATTTCGGCACGCACGGCGCGCTTGAGTTTATGCCGGGTAAGCAAGTTGGCATGAGCGACGCGTGCTGGCCTGAGCGACTGCTCGGCGACGTGCCCAACTTTTATCTGTATGCCGCCAATAATCCTTCCGAAGGCGTGTTGGCCAAACGGCGCTCGGCCGCGACGCTGATCAGCTATCTGACGCCAGCTATTACTGAGGCAGGCCTCCATCGTGAACTCAGTGATTTGCAAGAAGCGATCGATCGCTGGCGTGAGCAACCGCCCGAAGCGCAGTCCGAGCGCGATGCGCTCGCATCGACGATTCAAGCACAGGCGATCGACCTTGAGTTGACCGCGCCTGAGCCAGTCTGGGACGGCGACGCCGACCTGCACATTATGACACTCATGGCGCGGCTTAATGAGTTTCGCGAGACGCTGATTCCTCACGGCATGCACGTTGTGGGTGAGCCGTTGACGCGCGATGTTCGTCGCGACTTGCTCAAGGCGATGGAGGGGGGAGACACACTACCGGCAAAGGCGCTCGACGCGCTGGTCGATGGTGGCGCAGTGGAAGAAGTATGCCGTGATAGCCAACTCAATCAGGATGCCGTCACGCGCCTGGGCCAGGCAGCAACGCTATTGAGCGAGGAACATCGTTATGAGACCGACGCGATTGTGCAGGCCTTGGATGGTCGCTATATCCGACCGGTAGTGGGTGGTGACCTCATCAAGTCGCCGGACATCTTGCCGACGGGCCGAAACATTCACGGCTTTGATCCATTCCGAATTCCAAGTAGCTTCGCCGTGAGCGACGGCGCGCGACAAGCACAACTGTTGCTCGACAAGCATCTCGAGACGTCAGGAACCCTGCCGGAATCTGTCGCGTTTGTCTTGTGGGGCACGGACAACCTTAAAAGCCAAGGTGGTCCAATCGGACAAGTGCTGGCACTACTTGGCGCGCAACCGCGCTACGACAGTTACGGTCGACTTTGTGGTGCTGAACTCATTCCGCTTGAAACACTGGGTCGTCCACGAATCGACGTGGTGATGACCCTGTCCGGCATCTTTCGCGATCTGCTGCCGCACCAAATCGCAATGTTGGCTGAAGCGGCGTTTTTAGCCGCCAGTGTCGACGAGCCTGCAGAACAAAATTTTGTGCGTAAGCATGCGCTTGCCTATATGCAAAGCTGCGATTGCGATCTTGAAACGGCCGCCATGCGCGTGTTCAGCAATGCGGAAGGAGCGTATGGCGGGAACGTCAATCATTTGGTCGAAAACAGTCACTGGCAGGACGAAGACGAGCTTGCCAACACCTACATGCGCCGCAAGTGTTTTGGCTACACACGAGACGGTCTCCCTCAGCGTCAGCCAGAATTACTGAGCCGTTCGCTGCAGGATGTCGATCTTGCGTACCAGAATATCGAATCGGTGGAACTCGGCGTGACGTCGATCGACAACTACTTCGATACGCTGGGCGGCATCACAAAGGCGGCGCAGCAGGTGAGTGGCAAACAAATTGAAGTGTATATCGGCGATCAAACCGATGGTCGAGAACAAGTGCGCACGTTGGCTGACCAGGTCGCGCTCGAGGCGCACTCGCGCATGCTGAACCCCACGTGGTACGAGGGCATGCTGCGACACGGTTTTGAAGGCGTGCGCCAAATCGAGAATCATGTGACGAACACCATGGGCCTGTCGGCGACAACCGGCAAGGTGGCGCCATGGGTGTACGAAAAACTCACGCAACTTTACATTCTCGATCCCGAGATGCGCGATCGCATGGCCGAGCTCAATCCCACCGCATCGGCGCGTGTGGTTGGACGCTTACTGGAAGCGCAAGAACGAAATTATTGGAGCCCCGACGAGGAGACGCTGGAGCAGATCCGCGACGTGGGTGATGAATTGGACGATCGACTTGAAGGCATAAAAGAGGTAGTAGCGGCATGACGCAAACTCAGTTTCCCATCCCAGTAAAGGTAGTACCCAAAGTGCCCGACGGTGAGGGTAGCGTGCAGGTCGCGCTAGACCCAAACGATAAGATTTCTGGCGCCAAGGTGTTCGCGGTTTACGGCAAAGGGGGTATCGGCAAGAGCACCACATCATCAAATTTGTCGGCGGCGTTCTCGAAGCTTGGAAAGCGCGTGTTGCAGATCGGTTGCGATCCAAAACACGACTCGACGTTTACGCTCACCAAGCGACTCATGCCAACGGTGATCGATGTGCTCGAATCGGTCGAATTCCATCCGGAGGAACTGCGCACCGATGATTTCGTGTATGAGGGTTACAACGGTGTCATGTGCGTCGAAGCCGGCGGCCCGCCTGCGGGTACGGGCTGTGGCGGTTATGTTGTGGGCCAAACGGTCAAGCTGCTGAAACAGCACCACTTACTTGACGATACGGATGTGGTTATTTTCGATGTGTTGGGTGATGTGGTGTGCGGCGGGTTCGCGGCACCCTTGCAGCACGCGGACCGCGCTTTAGTCGTGACGGCCAATGACTTTGATTCGATTTTCGCTATGAATCGCATTGTCGCTGCGATCAAGGCCAAGGCCAAAAATTACAAAGTGCGACTGGGCGGCGTAATTGCGAATCGCAGTGCGGACACGGATCAAATTGATGGCTTTAACGAAGCGATCGGCTTAAGTCGGCTCGCGCACTTTCCGGATCTCGATGTTATTCGACGCAGCCGCTTGAAAAAGTCGACCTTGTTTGAAATGGACGATGCACCGGGCCTCGAAGAGGTGCAGAACGAGTATCTTCGTCTTGCTCAAGTGCTGTGGGATGGGACTGATCCGCTGATGGCGTCACCCATGGCGGATCGCGAGATATTCGATTTCTTGGGTTTTGACTGATGCACTCAAATACGTATCAACATCGTCGCCAAAAATTGACGACCTACTTTGATCAGACCGCAGCGGACGCCTGGTCGCAGTTAACATCGGATGCGCCGGTGGGTCGCGTTCGTGCGACGGTGCGAGCGGGACGGGATGCGATGCGCGCGCAACTGTTGAGCTGGCTGCCGGCGTCTTTGCAAGGAGTGCGATTACTGGACGCCGGTTGCGGTACCGGCGCGTTAGCCATCGACGCCGCCATGCGCGGTGCACATGTTTTGGCGGTTGATGTGTCCTCGACCCTGGTCGATGTGGCGGCGCGTCGCACGGACGCTCAATTACTCGAGCGCATTGACTACCGCGTAGGCGATATGCTCGATGAGTCGTTTGGCGAGGTTGATCACGTGGTGGCGATGGACTCGTTGATTCACTACGATAGCGATGACATCGTCTCGATGCTGGGCACCTTGGCGGCGCGCACTCGACGTTCTATTTTGTTTACAGTTGCACCGCGCACACCGGCGTTGACGGTGATGCACGCGGTGGGTCGTCTGATACCTTATCGTGAACATCGGGCGCCAGCGATTGTCCCGGTGGCAGCGAGCGGGCTGCACGCGCGCGTTGCCGCTTCCCCGGTATTGAAGGGCTGGTCGCTCACCGACAGCCAACTGATCAGCAGCGGCTTTTATAAGTCACAGGCTTTTCGGCTGGAGCGTGTATGACCAAAACGCGCGACAAGGCGGCGAGTTTCTGGATGCAGGTGGGCAGTGGCTTGTTGCCGTTTGCCGATGCGGCCAGTGACTCATTGCCCTTGTCGCGTCTTCTCCGCCTGGCGTTGTTTCAGGTCACGGTCGGCATGGCCGCGGTGCTGCTCACGGGCACATTGAACCGCGTCATGATTGTCGAATTGGGCGTCCCTGCCTGGTTTGTGGCGCTCATGGTCGCGCTGCCGCTTGTGGTTGCACCGTTTCGAGCGCTGATTGGCTTTCGTTCCGATATTTACTCGTCAGCGCTTGGCTGGCGACGCGTACCGTTTATCTGGATGGGTACGGTGTTGCAGTTCGGTGGTTTGGCCATCATGCCGTTCGCGCTCATTATTTTGTCGGGCGATACGCAGGGCTCGATGCTTACCGCGCAATTGGCGGCGGGCTTAGCCTTTTTGCTGGTCGGGTCGGGGATGCATGTGACGCAGACCGCCGGTCTAGCGCTCGCAACCGACCTTTGCCACGAGGAGCAGCGCCCGCAAGTGGTGTCGTTGTTGTTTGTGGTGTTATTGCTCGGCATGCTGCTTGGCGCTGCAGTGTTTGGCTGGTTGTTGCACGATTTCAATCAGGTACGTCTGATCAAAGTCATTCAGGGCGCGGCGGTGGTTACGCTTGTTCTGAACGTCGTGTCGCTATGGAAACAAGAGCCACGCGATCCCGCTCGCAATCAATTTGCACAAAATACGAAGCCCAGTTTTAAAGACGCCTGGCGTCAGCTTAATTCGGATGCTCGCTCCGCTCGTTTGCTTGTTGCCGTGGCGCTTGGCACAGCCGGCTTCACGATGCAGGACATTTTGTTGGAGCCCTATGGTGGTGAGGTGTTGGGCCTCAGCGTCAGTTCCACGACCGCACTCACGGCGATATTAGCCGGCGGCACTTTGATCGCTTTCGCGCTGGCTGCGCGTCTATTGCATAGAGGTATTGATGCGCACCGATTGGCCGCCTATGGCGCATTGGTGGGCGTGGTGGCGTTTGCCATTGTGTCGATCGTTGCAGGGTTGCGTATTCCTGGCCTATTTCGGGTGGGCGTCGCGTTGATCGGATTTGGCGGTGGCCTGTTTGTTGTGGGCACGCTTATCGCGTGCATGAACCAAGCACGTGAAGGTGGCAGCGGATTGGCGCTGGGTGCCTGGGGCGCGGTGCAGGCGACGTCGGCCGGCGTGGCAATGGCGCTGGGCGGTGCATTGCGCGACGGTGTCGGTGTGTTGGCTGAGAGTGGGGCGTTAGGTGATGCACTCGCCAATCCAGCGACCGGTTACTGCGTGGTTTACCAGCTCGAAATTCTTTTACTTTTCGCGACGCTTGCGGTGTTGGGGCCGCTAGCGGCGCATGCGGGTCGGCCAATGGATGCAAAAGCATCGGTTGGTCTGGCCGAGCTTCCCAATTGATGATGCGATCAGGAGGTTCGTCATGAACGAGTCGATTGACTTAGTAGAAATTTTATTCACATTGTTCTGGCTGTTCTTTTTCGGCCTGGTGTTTTATTTGCACCGCGAGGGCAAGCGCGAGGGGTACCCACTCGAATCGGATCGAACCGACCGTTCGGGTGGGCGCGTGAAGGTACAAGGTTTTCCTGCCGCGCCCCCTAAGAAGTCGTTTCTTGCGCCCTTAGGCGGTGTGGTTTACGTGCCCCGGGATGAGGTCGAGCGGCCATTAGCCGCTGAACCCGCAGCACCGTATCCGGGCGCGCCGATGGTGCCTACCGGTAACCCGATGCTGGACGGTGTCGGCCCCGCTTCTTGGTCTGATCGGGCGGATGTGCCGGACAAAACTTTGCACAACGAGAATCGCATCGTGCCGATGCGGGTGGCGACCGATTTTGTGGTTATGGACCGCGATCCGGATCCGCGTGGTATGCAGGTTGTGGGTGCCGATGATGTGGTGGCCGGTACGGTTTCCGATGTCTGGGTCGATCGGGCGGAACCGCTCATTACGTTCTTCGAGGTTGACTTGGGCAGTGCCCACAATAACAAGCACGTGTTGCTGCCCATCGGGTTTTCGAAGATTCACGCGAAAAAGCGACAGATCAAAGTACGCTCGATTTACGCATCGCAGTTTGCAGATGTGCCGGGACTGGCTTCACCGGATGAGATCACCCTGCGTGAAGAAGACCGCATCATGGGGTACTTCGGTGGCGGCACATTGTACGCGGATGCGGCACGGCAGGAGCCGAAGTTATGAGCGAACCCATCAACGACGTGTACGCCACGGATAGCGAGTTTGAGCCGGTGCCAGGATTGCCGGAAGAGCTACCGGAAGGCGAACACATCCTATGGCAGGGTGCGCCAACTTTTCGCAACGTGGCGATCCACCAGCTGCATCTTCGCAAACTGGCGGTCTATTTTGTGTTGATTCTCGGTCTGCGTCACCTGTGGTTGGCCAGCTCCGGCCATGGTTTGATGACGGACCTTGCCGGCACAATGGGTCTGCTGGTTGCGGCGAATATCGCACTGGGCATTTTGCTGCTCATTTCCTATTTCATTGCCCGCACGACGCTCTACACCATTACGAATCGACGCGTGGTAATGCGGATCGGTATTGCGCTGCCGATGCCGCTCAATCTTCCGTTCAGCGCGCTGAGCGGAGCGGATCTGCGATTACACCGAGATGGCAGCGGCGACATCCTACTGCAGGTTGCCGATCGCAAGCGACTCAGTTACGTCGTGCTGTGGCCTCACTTGAAAATGCGAGGCCTGCTCAATGTGCAGCCAGCACTACGTAGCCTCAATGCGCCGCAAGAGGCTGCTACCACGCTCGCTGCGGCCATTGCCGAGACACCCAATGCGTTGCCGTCGTCGGAGATCGACGCGTCGCCGGTCGTTGCGTGAGGAGAAATCGATGAACAGAACGCCGATGGAAAGACGCTTCCCGCCAATTATGGTGGGCGCCATGATCACTCTGGCGCTGATCGGTACGGGCTACAAAAGCTGGTTCGATCCCAACGGGCCGGCCGTATTGCCCGAGACCCCCATTGAAGCGTCAAGAGCCCTGCGCTTTGAGGACGTGAGCGATGGCCGTGTGGTTGTAATCGACGCGCAGACCGATCAGCCGATCGAGTATCTTGAGATCGGCACCAACGGCTTTCTACGTTCGACGTTACGTGGCCTAGCACGTGCCCGTGCACCTTATGGCCGCGGCGCCGAGACGCCCTTTGTGATTGAGCGCCGGATCGATGGTCAGATCTTGCTGATCGATCCGGTTACGCATCGCTTTTTGGACTTGCGGGCCTTTGGCAAGATTAATGCCGATGTCTTCGCGCGCTACCTTGATCGCGATAGTCCAAGTCCCGCCGTATCAACGGAGGCGCGACTGTGACGCGATGGGCTTTCATTGCGAATACATGCCGACGTCCAGCGGGTAGGTCACGTCGATGCCGGCGCGCGCCAAGCAGGACGCGCGTCGGTTAGGCGGTTCGGGCGATGACCTGGTTTGTGGCAATTGCCATCGCGGTTGCGATGTGGTGGCTGACGACCGTTGTGGCGCTCTATCGTATCGGTCTGCCCGCGTCCACGTATAGCCGCACCTACGGCCTGGCAACTATCGTACTGCTGGTCGGCGTGGTAGCGGTCGCATTTAGTCTACGACTCCCGACCGTCCTAGGGGCGTATCTGGGCTTTACCGGCGCCCTATTGATTTGGAGCTGGCACGAGCTTAGTTACTACTTGGGTTTCATCACCGGCCCAGCACCTCGTGCTTGCCCTCCCAATCGTTCAACTGTTGAGCGCTTCGTCCATGGCGTAAGAGCGAGTTTGCATCATGAGCTTGCCATCATCGCCACCGCGCTATTGTTGTTTGTGATGGCGTGGCGCGCACCAAACCTCATCGCTTTCCATACGTTTTGTGTGCTGTGGCTCATGCGCTGGAGTGCCAAGCTGAATATTTTCTTTGGTGCCCGCAATGTGCACATGGAGTTTCTGCCGAGTCACCTGCAATACCTTGCGACGTATATGTCCTCCCGATCAATGAATGCGCTGTTTCCGTTTGTTATGGCGGCAGCCGTGTTTGTCATTTACCAGCTTATCCGCACGGCACAAGACGGCTCGGCCTATCTGGTAACGACCCATGCACTGCTCGCCACGCTGCTCTTTCTGGCGATTCTCGAGCACGTTTTGCTGATGGTGAAAGTACCCGACGGCATTCTCTGGCGACTCGGCACCGGGTCCCGTGAGGCGAACTCCACGTGAGGGTTTTCATGCGCCGTTTACCGTCGATCTCCTAATGTCCAAAGGCATGGACAGCTTTCCTTTTTCTGCCATCGTCGGACAGGACGACATGAAACAGGCACTGCTGATCAGTGCCATTGACCCAGGTATTGGTGGCGTGTTGGCGTTTGGCGATCGCGGTACCGGCAAGTCCACGGCGGTGCGCGCTTTGGCGGCGCTGTTGCCGAAAATCCGCGTGGTGAAAGATTGCGTCTATGGTGCTGAACCGCTGTCGGGTCGTTGCACCTGCGAGGCGTGTGCCGCGTTTGATCCGGGCAAGCCGCGTCTATCGCGACTTGTGCCGACACCTGTGGTCGATCTACCGCTGGGTGTTACCGAAGATCGCGTCATGGGTGCGCTCGATTTAGAACGAGCGCTGGCGCATGGCGAAAAAGCGTTTGAACCGGGGTTGCTGGCTCGCGCAAACCGGGGGTTTTTGTACATCGACGAGGTGAACCTGCTGGAGGACCACATTGTTGATCTGTTGCTTGATGTAGCGGCATCGGGTGAAAACCTTGTCGAGCGGGAAGGATTGAGTGTGCGACATCCGGCTCGATTCGTACTGATTGGAAGCGGTAATCCCGAGGAAGGCGAGCTGCGTCCACAGCTGCTCGACCGGTTTGGTTTGTCGGTGGAAATCACGACTCCGGTTGAAATCGATCAACGAGTAGACATTATTCGGCGGCGCGCGGAGTACGAATCCAATCCCGAAGTGTTCCGCAAGAAATGGTCGCGCAAAGAGGGCGCCGTGCGGCGCAAGGTCAGTCAAGGTCGTGCGCAGCTTGAACAGGTGAAAACGGGCGATCAGATGCTGACACGCGCTGCGGAGTTGTGCGTGGCGCTCAACACGGATGGTTTGCGGGGCGAGCTCACTCTCATTCGCGCCGCTCGCGCGCTTGCGGCACTAAAAGGAGACAAGCAGGTCGACGTTCATCACTTGCGAGCGGTTGCCGTACCGGCGCTCACCCACCGATTACGCCGAGCCCCGCTCGATGAAGCGGGTGCCGCGGTGCGCATCGAGCGCGCAGTGTCGGAGGTGCTAGGCGATGACTGATCCAGTTGAGACTGCGGGTACCAATCCTCCTGAGCACGCCGACGTGTTCGATGCCTTACAGGCTTTGCTTGTGTTCGCTGTTGATCCTGTTGGATTGGGATTGTGTGTTCGTGGTCGGCACGGACCGGGTCGGTCCGCGGTGCTGCGGGCGATCAAAAGCCTCTATCTCGATACACCGTTTCGTAAGATTCCATGTCACATCGACGAGGATCGTTTGTTGGGCGGGCTTGATCTCGGTGCAACGTTGGCGGCCGGTAAGCCGCTTGTGAGTCAGGGTGTGTTGGCGTCCACGCATGACGGAGTGGCGGTGTTATCGATGGCCGAACGCTTACCCGGCCGCACGATTACGCATCTTGTGCACGCCATGGACACGCATCGCGTGCGGCTTGAGCGCGACGGTTTTTCGTCGATACTGCCCGCTCGTTTTGCAGTCGTTGCGCTGGATGAAAGTGGTGATGATGAACCCGGGCTGGATCCCAGGCTGGCTGATCGACTCGCACTGCAATTCGATGCCGATCGATTGTCGCCCGAAGCGGTCGATGAGTTGCCGCTTACGCCGGCGGATCTGCTTGCGGCCCGCAAAGGTTTGCGCGATGTGACGATGCCCAAGCGCGTGATAGAGGCGCTTTGCCGTACCGCGCTCGGACTGGGCATCACATCAATGCGAAGTGCAATGCAGTGTGTGCAGGCGGCTCGCGTGCTTGCCGCGCTGGGTGGTGAGACCGAGGTTGGGGATGAGCAGGCGGGTGCCGCCGTGCGTCTTGTCCTGGCCCATCGTGCCGTACAGCTACCTATTCCTGAGGCCGAAGAGGAATCGACCGAAGCTCCGCCGGATGAAAATAAAGCGGATGATTCCAACGCCGAATCGACAGAGCAAAAACCGCTGGACGACCAGCTGATCGACGCGGCGATGGCGGCGCTACCGGACGGTTTACTTGAGCTGCTCGCCAGCGGCGCGCACCGGGAACGTAGTGCGCATGTTGCCCGTACGGGCGCGGCGGTGCAGGGTCCGCGTGGACGGCCGATCGGCGATATGCCGGCGAGTCGCGATGCGCGGCTCAATGTCTTGGCGACGCTCCGAACGGCTGCGCCATGGCAGAAGATTCGCGGTGCGGACAAGCGCTTAGCGATAAGACGCAGCGACTTTCGCACCACGCGCCGCAAAAGTAGCACGCAGTCGGTCAATATTTTTGTGGTAGACGCGTCGGGTTCTTCGGCCGCTCAGCGGCTGAGCGAGGTGAAAGGCGCGGTACAGCTGTTGCTCGGTGACTGCTACGTACGTCGCGATCAAGTTGCATTGATTGCCTTTCGAGGCGCATCGCCCGAATTACTGCTCGCGCCGACACGTTCGCTGGTTCGCGCCAAACGCGAGCTGGCCAACCTGCCAGGTGGTGGTGCCACCCCGCTGGCAGGGGCGTTGGATGCGACTCGTGAGCTTGCGCGTCAAGTGACCAAGTCGGGGCAGCGACCAGTGGTGATTTTGCTCACGGACGGACGTGGAAACGTGGGTCGCGACGGCACACCGGGCCATGCGGACAGTGCTCAGCACACCGAAGCGGCCGCCCACGAATTGCGAGCCGCCAGCGTGTCGACGTTGCTGGTGGATGTCGCAAAACGGCCGCGTGGCCGCGGCCGCGACCTCGCCGTTGCGCTCAACGCGCGGTATCTCGCGTTACCGTATGCGTCTTCGCAATCCATTGTCGAGGCGGTTCAGGCGTCGGGGGTTGCCGCATGACGGTCGTGGCACATCCGATGCGTGGCGCTACGTCTGAACGCATCGCTCAGCATGAGCACGTGTCGGCTAAGCGTATTAAACAAGTCGACACGCAGCGTGTGGGGTGGAGCGTCGCGCAATCGGGCCGTGGCCCTGGTCTGCTGTTCCTGCACGGCACGGGTGCGGCTAAACATTCTTGGCGCACGCTTGCGCCGCTCATCGATCACCGCTTTACCGTTTTCGCCCCCGATCTACCGGGCCACGGCGACAGTGAGATCTTTGATCCCTCAGTCATGTCGCTGGCCGAGATGGCTCGCGAGACCGGTGCGTTGATCGACGCGTTAAACGTCAGTCCACAGGTTATCGTCGGCCATTCTGCGGGCGCAGCGTTAGCAATGCGACTGGTCTTGGATGGCTATGCCGCACCCTCAGCGATTGTATCGATTAATGGTGCATTTATGGTCTTTGGTGGTGTCATCAACAGTGTGCTGGCACCGCTTGCGGGTCTGTGTTCAGGCAGCCGCCTGGTCACTCACGCATTGGCTCGAAAGGCGCGGGACTTGAATGCCGTCAAGCGTGTGATCGCCAGTACGGGCTCCAAGCTCGATGATGACAGCATCGCGCGGTACCGCGCGGTATTGCAAAAGCCCGCTCACCTTGAAGCCACCTTCGCCATGATGGCCAATTGGGATTTGGGTACGCTAAGACACGACATGCGTCGCAATAGCATTCCGCTGCATTTACTTGTCGCAACACAAGACGGTGCGGTGGAGCCGCGGCAAGGCGCCATCGTCGCGCGCGAATGTCCACATGCCACGCTTCAATACTTGCCGGGACTCGGTCACGTAGCGCATGAAGAGGCGCCCGAGCAAGTGGCGCAATATGTGCTTCAAATGGCACAACAGTGGGGAGGATAGTTCGGTGAGACGCACTAAAGATCACCCACAGCGCCTACGACTCAACAACGAGGTGCACGCTCGGCCACCTGGCGAGATCAACGGGTCGAAACAGATTACCTATTTGGCATGGATGACCGAGGGCGATCAGGTGGACTTCGAATGGCAGCGGTTGACCAAGCTGTTGGAACATTTCGGCGTCGACATTGGCGAGCCGTCAAATCATGTGAGTGTGAATCTCGGTCCCTGTCATATGCGGTGGGAGCGCCATACGGAATTTACCCGTTTTACATTGATCGACAACGAACCGCTGGGTGAACCATTCGCCAAATCTGTGCTTCGCCATATTCCGCAGACGTGGCTCGACGAGTGCCAAAATCGTGTCATCGTTGCGACAGAGGTGGCGCAATTGATTGAACATGAACCGTCGCGCAGTTTCGGCGAAATCGCCGACCGTTTTTTTGATGGTAACGTTCTGGTGGGGTCGCAAATCGCCGAAGGCGCAGCCATTGCGCTCACTGACTTCGCCGTTCGGAGCGATGGTTATAGTCGGCTGTTGCTGATTAATGATGCGATGCCACCCCAGCAGGCCGGGCGCATGTTGCAGCGGCTACTTGAGATCGATACATACCGCATTATGACTCTGTTAGCGTTACCGGTTGCGCAGAGTTTGAATCCGTTTTTGAACGGTATTGAGGAAGAGTTAGTCGAACTCAGTGAAGCGCTGAGCGACAGTGATGAGCTCGACGAGCAACATCTTTTGGATGTGCTAACTAAAATGGAGGCGGTTAGCGAAAATCGGCAGCTTGCTACTGGCTATCGCTTTAGCGCAGCACGTGCCTACAACGACTTGGTTGATCGGCGTATCGACGAACTGCGCGAAGTGCGCATTCCTGGAAAGCAAACTTACCGCGAATTTACGCAACGACGCTTGTCACCCGCGGTGAAAACCTGCGACGCGATTGCCAACCGCCAACACTCGCTTGCGCTGAGGATGTCCCGTATTACAAAGCTGCTTTCAACGCGCGTAGATATCGCCCGGCAACAGCAGAATCAACACCTTCTTGAGTCCATGGATCGGCGTGGTCGTGTGGCATTGCGCCTGCAACAAATGGTTGAAGGGTTGTCGATCGCGGCGATTAGCTACTACGTCGTAGGCCTTGTTCAGTATCTGGCCAAGGGGCTTGAAGCAGCTGGCTTTGGTGTCAATCCGACGGTAATCGTGGCGGCGAGTGTGCCGTTTATTGTGGTGATTGTGGCGGTAGCGACGTACACCGTGCGCAAGCGTATCGAAAGGGACACTAACCCAACTTGACACTTTAACGAATCGTGCCCAACAGGCACTAATGCATCCACGCAAGGTGGTGACCTATGAATAAACAATGGCAGGCGCTAAGCGCCACAGAAAAGCAGGATATTGCGCTATGTCGCGAAACCCTGCGGCAGGGATCTCAGTCGTTTTATGCGGCATCACTAATTCTACCGCGTGATGTGCGCGAGCCGGCGTCAGCGCTGTATGCGTTTTGTCGATTGGCCGATGACGCGATTGACGTGCCGGGCGATTCGACGGCAGCGGTCCGTGATCTTCACGCACGTCTGGACAGTATCTATGCCGGCGAGCCACAGCACGACCCGGTCGATCGCGCGATGGCGGCTGTTGTGCATCATTACTTTATTCCGCAAACGCTGCCCGCCGCCTTAATTGAGGGTTTCGAGTGGGATGTCGCGGGACGTCGGTATGCGACTCAATCTGACCTTTACGACTACGCTGCTCGGGTTGCCGGCACGGTGGGCGCCATGATGGCGATGCTCATGGGTGTGCGCGCGCCAGATGTGTTAGCGCGCGCGTGCGACCTGGGGGTGGCAATGCAGTTAACGAATATCGCGCGAGATGTCGGAGAAGACGCACGCGCGGGAAGGCTCTATCTACCCTTGGACGCATTAGAACGAGTGGGAGTCGATGCTGATGGGTGGCTTGACAATCCGGTATTCACACCCGCCATCGGTAACGTAGTGGAAGAGTTGCTGACCGCGGCGGACGCCCTGTATACGCGCTCGACGTTCGGTATTGCCCAGTTACCGGTGCGTGCTCGACCCGGCATCTATGCCGCGCGTCGAATCTATGCCGAAATCGGTCGCGTAATCGAATCTCGTGGACTGGACTCGGTGTCTAGCCGAGCGGTTGTGACGCGGTCGCGCAAGCTGGCGCTCCTTGCGCATTCACTTTTATCGACGATAAAACCACGTGTACGTGACTACGCGCCGCCTTTGCGGGAGGTCGAGTTTTTGGTCGATGCGGCCTCGTCGGCTTATAGCTAAGGATCGGCGCATCGCGGCTATGACGCAGCACGTTTGCCGTCAAGTCAGTGAAAGGTCGATGCGACAATCGCGATAAGTTCTGCGCGTGTGGACCGTTAACGCACGAACGGAAACCGCATGCGAAACGGAATCAAGGTAGTTACCCAATTTGCTCTAAATCGAGCAAGCGAGAGACTCTCGTGCATTGTGTGCGAACGGTCTGCGCCGGTGCTGAGCAGCGATCGCGCGTAAAAGGGTGTGTCTTCAAGCGTTTGACTGATCTTCGGTGATGCCATCAGATGCGCGGTTCGGGGTGCTCGCCATAGGCGCGTCGCCGGTAATTGGCACGCTACCGCCGGCTGGGATTTTGCAATTTGGCCATCGTCACGAATCTGCAGAGACAATGCCGACGGTGCGTCGTGACGATCACGCGCATGGTATTCAATACGCGTGTGGTCACGTTCGTGGGTTCGACTCCAGTGCCAGTCGTTAAACCCCTCGTGCAGCGGTTCATCGCCTTGGTTGCTGTCAAAGTAGCCATCGCCTGACCAGCGGATGTCGGGTTTTTCAAACTCAAGCTCAACGCGTGTACGTGGACTAACCGGCCACCAGCGATGCTGGCGGCGCGCATCAAGCTCGTACTCAGTGGATGTGAGGCTATGAGGATGGACGACGATGCGTCCTTGCACCTTGAACGGGAGCGGTGCGGCGCGATCGTTGACGATAATTTCAATCGCATCCTGTCGGTAAACCAATTGCGTGTTCCCAAGATAAAAATGATCGGCGCCTCGCTCAACCTTTGAAGGGTGTGGTTCAGTCATGACCCACCGAGCGTGTTGTCGAGAGTAGAGCGCGACATTGATGGCGCAATACTGCATCGGGTCGGCGCGGCCGCGTGCGACTGCCCGTTTATAAAATGGGGAAAACACGCTGCCGACAAACGCGATCACCACCAGATGATGCTGGCCATCTGAACTACTCGCATCGAAGTACCACCATTTGTAACCCCGATCGAGCACCGGTGTATCGAAAGGCGGAAGTGGGGAAGGTGTGGTGATCAATCGGGTCTCCTAGAGCGGGTGGGCATCAAACGTATACTTGTGCGAAGCAGCAAAATAATGGGTTGACGCGCCGAAAGCGGTTGACGCGCCGAAATTCGATGTCTATTGTAGTTTACAAGCAAAGATGACAACAAAAACTGACACTTTAGCGTGTCTGACCACCGGAGTGTACGCTATGGACCCGCAGACTCGTATCGACACCGCGCTTGAACAGGCGCTTAGTGCCGCGCAACACGAGGATTGTCCGCCTCGTTTGCGAGAGTCGCTGTCGTATGCGGTATTCCCGGGTGGCGCGCGGGTGCGTCCCCGCCTTACGTTGTCGGTCGCCGCCGCGTGCGGTGCGTCAAACGACGCGGTAGTCGATGCGGCCGCTGCGGCGCTGGAGTTGCTGCACTGTGCGTCGCTTGTGCACGACGACATGCCATGCTTTGACGATGCGGATAAGCGTCGCGGTAAAGCCACGGTGCACCTGGCCTTTGATGAACGTATCGCGGTGCTGTGTGGGGATGCGTTAATCGTGACCGCGTTTCAATCCTTGGCAGAAGCGGCCGCATCTTCCTCCGCGTTACCCGAACTAATTCGACTCTTGGGCCAGGCTGTGAGCGTGCCACGGGGCATTGTGGCGGGTCAGGCCTGGGAGTGCGAGCCGGATGTGGCACTGGAGCGCTACCAGCAGCAAAAAACGGGCGCCTTGTTTGTCGCGGCCACTCGGCTAGGCGCGGCGGCAGCCGGGGTGGATTCGGCGCCGTGGGCGCGGTTGGGTGAGCGTATTGGTGAGGCCTATCAGGTGGCGGATGACATTCTTGATGTGACCGCGAATCCCGATGAGATCGGCAAACCGGTGGGGCGCGATGCCGCCCGCCTCAATCCCAATTCTGTACTCGAGATGGGTATGGATGCGTCTGTGTTGAGACTAAAGAAACTCATAAAAGCGGCGGTCGGATCGATTCCACCCTGCCCTGGTCATGAAGCACTTCATGAAACCATAAAGATCGAAGCTACCGCTCTGATGTCAGCGGCGCTTACTTGTCACGCCGCCGCCTAATTCATCGTAATGCCATTGCGCGCGCTGCGCCTTCAGCTCCTTAATTTGCGCAACCATTTGTTGGCAAGCCCGCGTTTTCGCCGTGCTGCCAGCGCGTTTTGGCCCACGCAGCGCATCGCACGGGCACGTGCCCGCGACGTATTCGATTTGGTTGCCGGTTTCACCTATTCGCAAACGTTGTTCGCCTGTATCGAGCTGGGACTATTGGCGTTGCTTCGTCGCGGTCCGCGCACAATACGCGCGCTGAGCGACGCGCTGTCGCTCGATGAGGACGCGACCCGCGCGCTTGCAGAAGCGGCGACTGCGCTGCGATTGCTGCAATCAACTGGCGACGATGAATATGGCTTGGGTGTGCTGGGGGCGGCTGTGGTCGATGACCAAGCCGTCCAAAATATGGTTACACATCATGCGCATTTCTATCGCGATATGGCCGATCCGATTGGGTTGTTAAAGGCGCGTCGACACGACACTGAACTAGCGGCGTATTGGCCCTACGCGGAGGGCAACGATGTGGCGATGGATGAAGAGGCCGTCGCTCGCTATACGGCGCTCATGAGTTCATCGCAGCCTATGATCTACGAGCAAGTGCACGCCGCCTTTCGGATAAATAATCATCATCATCTTTTGGATGTCGGCGGCGGGAATGGCGCGTTCGTCGTGTCTGCGGCTCAAATCGCACCGAGCCTTAAGCTCTCCTTGTTCGATATGCCGCCCGTTGCCAAATTGGCTGAGCAACACTTGGCTGCAGAAGGTCTCTCTAGTCGCGTCACCGTTCATGGTGGTGACTTTACGCGTGACGCGTTGCCGGAGGGGGCGGACCTCATTTCGCTCGTACGGATTCTGCATGACCACGATGACGACGTGGTGCAAGCGCTGCTGGCTAATGTGTACCGCGCACTGCCGGCGCGTGGGCGGGTGTTGATTGCCGAACCCCTGGCGGCTACAGCGGGGGCACCGCGCATGGGGTCGGTGTATTTCACGTTTTATCTTCGCGCGATGGGGAGTGGACGACCCCGTCGTTTTGATGAACTGGCCGGCAGGCTCAAAGCGGCCGGATTTATTGCGGTGCATCAAGAAAAAACGCCCATACCGATGTTGGCGAGCGTCATTCACGCTGTCAAACCCGGTTAACGTCAGCTTTAGTTGACAACATAAATAGTCAGCGTAAACTGACACTTCTCATGAAAAGCGAAATAATTAGCTCATCAGTTTCGGGGGAACTGCACGCGCTAAGAGCGCGGGCCGTGGTGCTCGATGAACCGCACAAACTGTGCGTTCGCGAACTCGATCTGACGCCCCCTGGCCCCACCGATGTGGTGGTGGAAGTGGAGTGGAGCGGGATCAGCACAGGCACCGAACGATTATTGTGGTCGGGTCAGATGCCGATGTTCCCCGGCATGGGCTATCCCTTAGTACCCGGCTACGAGTCGGTGGGCCGTATTACACAGGCTGGCAGCCAAGTGCCAATGTCACCGGGTACTCGCGTATTTGTGTCGGGCGCCAGTTGTTTTGACGACGTTCGAGGCTTGTTTGGTGGTGCTGCCTCTCGTTTGGTCGTTCCGGCCGATAAAGTGATTCCAATCGATGAGACCCTCGAGCAACGGGGTATTTTGCTTGCGCTAGCGGCCACGGCAGTGCATGCGTTCAATCTCGATCGTGCGCCCGAGTTAATTGTGGGCCATGGCGTGTTGGGTCGGTTGCTCGCACGGGTAGCTGTGGCAAAAGGCGCCGATGCGCCAATGGTGTGGGAGATCGACGAGGCGCGCTGCGATGGCGCAGTGGGGTATGACGTGTGTCATCCCGAACAAGACACGCGCACCGATTACACCTGTGCAATTGATGTCAGCGGTGCGCCGCAAGCACTCGATACCGTTATGGCGCATCTTGCGCGCCAGGGTGTTGTGGTGCTGGCTGGTTTTTATTCGGCACCTGTTTCGTTCGCGTTTCCGCCGGCGTTTATGCGCGAAGCCTCAATACGAATCGCCGCCGAATGGCAACCCAACGATTTGCTCGAAGCAACCGAACTGGTGAGCAGCGGAGCGCTATCGCTCGATGGGTTGATCACGCATCAAGCAAATCCACACGACGCACCAAGTGCGTATCGCACCGCGTTCAATGAACCGGCGTGTTTGAAAATGATTCTGGACTGGAGAGAAGTGGCATGAGCGCAAGCGAAAAAGTCGCGGCGGTAGATACCGCTCAAATAAAAATGCGAAATGCGTTACGCGATGAGGCGGCCGTCGAGCCTGATCCGGTACCGAGCGGAGAGCCGGCGAAAGAGACTCAGATTATTGCGATCTATGGCAAAGGAGGTATCGGCAAGAGTTTTACGCTCTCCAACCTCTCTTACATGATGGCGCAGCAAGGCAAGAAAGTGTTGCTCATTGGCTGTGACCCAAAGAGCGACACAACTTCGCTGTTGTTTGGTGGCCGCAGTTGCCCAACGATTTTGGAAACGTCATTGAAGAAAAAAGAAGCCGGTGAAGAAGTGGCAATCGGCGATGTGTGTTTCAAGCGAGATGGGGTATACGCCATGGAGCTAGGCGGTCCCGAGGTCGGCCGCGGCTGCGGCGGGCGCGGCATTATTCACGGTTTCGAACTGATGGAAAAGTTGGGTTTCCATGAGTGGGATTTTGATTACGTGTTACTCGATTTTCTTGGCGATGTTGTGTGTGGCGGATTTGGGCTGCCGATTGCGCGCGACATGTGCCAAAAGGTGATTGTTGTCGGTTCCAACGATCTGCAGTCACTATATGTCGCAAACAACGTGTGCTCCGCAGTGGAGTACTTCCGTCGCCTTGGTGGCAACGTCGGTGTTGCGGGCATGGCGATTAATAAAGATGACGGAACGGGCGAAGCGCAAGCGTTTGCTGAAGCGGTGGGTATTCCTGTGTTGGCGGCCATTCCGGCGGATGAGGATATTCGCCGAAAGAGTGCCAACTACGAGATCGTCGGTATGCCTGGCGGCGTCTGGGCGCCACTGTTCGAAGAGCTCGCTGTAAACGTGGCCGAAGCACCGCCGAAACAACCCACGCCGCTTGATCAGGACGGCTTGCTCAATTTATTTGATGGCGAATCGGTCGGGCGAGATGTGCAGCTTGAGCCGGCCACGCCCGCGGACATGTGTGGTGCCATGGCCCAAACCAAACCGTCACTTGAAGTGATTTACGACAGCGTGTGATTTGTGACTGAAGCGAACAAAAAAACAACGGCTAAAAACCCGGACAAAACACCGAAGGGTGGCTGTCACGCCAAAGACGAAATGCGTCAGGCTGCGGCGGCCGCTGGCAAATCAGAAATGCTGGACCGCTACGCCAAAGACTACCCGATGGGACCGCACGACCAGCCTCAGAGCATGTGCCCCGCATTTGGTTCTTTGCGCGTTGGGCTGCGCATGCGACGCACGGCGACGATCTTGTCGGGTTCCGCCTGCTGCGTTTACGGTCTGACGTTTACCTCCCATTTCTATGGGGCGCGACGCACCGTCGGTTATGTGCCGTTTGATTCAGAGACGTTGGTAACAGGCAAGCTGTACGAGGACATCCGGGATGCGGTTCACGAAACCGCTGATCCCGAAAAGTACGACGCGATCGTAGTAACCAATCTATGTGTGCCGACCGCATCGGGTATTCCGCTACAGATGCTTCCGAAAGAAATCGATGGTGTGCGCATCATCGGCATCGATGTGCCCGGATTCGGTGTGCCAACCCATGCCGAAGCGAAAGATATCTTAGCGGGTGCCATGCTCAACTACGCCCGCAACGAAGTGCAGGATGGGCCGGTTCAGGCACCACGTGAACAGAGCGATGGACGTCCGTCGGTTGCGTTACTCGGCGAGATGTTTCCAGCGGACCCGGTGAGTATCGGTCAGCTTTTAGAACCGCTGGGTTTGAATGCCGGGCCCGTTGTGCCCACTCGTGAGTGGCGCGAACTCTATGCTGCGCTGGACGCGCGAGCGGTCGCTGCGATTCATCCGTTTTACACCGCATCGTGCCGCGAATTTGAAGCGGCTGGTCGACCGATATTTGGTTCAGCGCCGATTGGCCACGACGGGACGGCTGACTGGCTCGAAGCAGTCGGTAAAGCCTGCAACATCGATGAAGCAAAAATCGGCGCTGCGAAAGATCAGTTTTTACCGATTATCAAAGGCGCGCTGGCGGCGTCACCCATCAATGGACGAATTACCTTGTCGGGTTACGAGGGCTCTGAGCTCATCGTGGCGCGATTGCTCATCGAATGTGGTGCCGATGTACGCTATGTCGGAACGGCTTGCCCACGCACCCCATGGTCGGACGCCGACCGCGAATGGCTCGAAGCGCGCAATGTGCATGTGCAGTACCGTGCGTCGCTCGAACAAGACGTTGGCGCCATGAAGGAGTTCAAGCCGGATCTGGCCATTGGCACCACGCCGGTGGTGCAAAAAGCGAAAGAGCTGGCGATCCCGGGGCTCTATTTTACAAACTTGATTTCGGCGCGGCCGTTGATGGGTATTCCCGGGCCAGGCGCTCTGTCGCAAGTGATTAACGGCGCGATGGGGCAGAAAGGGCGCTTCGATGAGATGCGCGAGTTTTTCGAGGGCGTTGGGGCTGGCGATAAAGCCGGGGTATGGAGCGAAACACCGCCGGAACGGAAGCGCGTACATAAGCCGCTGCGTGGCCCCAAGAGCGCCAAGCTGGTCGCGGAGTCGGTGGTCTGATGTTGGTTCTCGATCACGATCGCGCGGGTGGCTACTGGGGTTCGGTGTATGTCTTTGCCGCCATTAAGGGCCTGCAAGTGATTATCGACGGTCCGGTTGGTTGTGAAAATCTGCCCGTCACGTCGGTGCTGCATTACACCGACGCATTGCCACCGCACGAATTGCCAATTGTGGTCACCGGGCTTGGTGAAGAAGAGCTCGGTCAGCACGGCACAGAGGGTGCGATGAAACGGGCGCACGAAGTGCTCGATTCCGATATGCCAAGCGTGGTGGTCACCGGTTCGATAGCCGAGATGATCGGTGGTGGGGTGACGCCGGAGGGGACTAAGATCAAGCGCTTTTTGCCGCGCACGATTGATGAAGATCAGTGGCAGAGCGCCGATCGAGCGCTAACGTGGCTTTGGACCGAATTTGGCCCCAAAAAAGGCAAAGTACCGCCGCGCAAGAAGCGCGCGGACGGTGTGAAGCCACGCGTCAATATCATCGGCCCCAGCTATGGCTATTTCAATACACCGTCTGACCTGGCCGAAATTCGACGTTTGATCGAAGGTATTGGCGCAGAGGTTAATCAGGTGTTTCCGCTAGGCAGTCATACATCCGACGTGCGCAAGCTCGTCAATGCCGACGTCAACGTTTGCATGTATCGAGAGTTTGGTCGCCAACTCTGTGAGCAGCTGGAGCGACCGTATTTGCAGGCGCCAATCGGCTTGCATAGCACAACGAGCTTTCTGCGCGAACTGGGGTCTTTGCTGGAGCTCGATCCCGAGCCGTTTATCGAGCGAGAAAAACACACCACGATCAAGCCGCTATGGGATTTATGGCGGTCAGTGACGCAAGACTTTTTTGCAACCGCCAGTTTTGCCATCGTCGCCAACGAAACGTACACACGCGGCGTGAGAAATTTTCTCGAAAATGACATGGGGCTGCCCTGCACTCTGGCCGAGGCGCGTAAGCCGGGCGTTAAGCCTAAGAACGACTTAGTTCGAGAATCATTACGCGACAATCCACCGCTCATTATGTTTGGTAGTTATAACGAGCGCATGTACTTGGCAGAGACGGGCTCAAAAGCGATGTACATCCCGGCGTCCTTCCCAGGCTCGGTAATTCGCCGGCACATCGGTACGCCGTTTATGGGTTACAGCGGTGCGACCTATCTCATTCAAGAAGTGTGCAACGCCTTGTTTGACGCACTGTTTCATATTCTTCCGCTCGGTACCGAACTCGATAAGGTTGAGCAAACACCGGTTCGCGTACTCCACGCAATCGAATGGGAAGATATCGCGAAAAAACGGCTCGACGAGATTGTCGAAGCGCGGCCGGTTTTGGTTCGCATCTCTGCGGCCAAACAGATGCGCGATGGGGCCGAAAAAATTGCGCGCGACGAGGGTCGCGAACGGGTAGACGTTGAGTGTGTAGAAATTGCTGCACGCAAAGTGAATCAGGCTGCTGCATAGAGCGGCCATCGGAGAGGGTATGAATTCTGTCACAACCACATCGACTCTAAGTAAATCGCGCGTTGACGTGTCGTTTTTTGGTCGAGCGTTGTTTGCCGTGTTGTTTGCGGTGCTGCTGCCTGTCGCGCTGATTGCGGCTGCGACGGGGTGGCGTTGGCAGCCTTGGTCGCCAGGTGTCCAGGGTTACCGGAACTTTCTTGTAGAGGCGAAAATAGCCGCGCGTATTGCAACGGAGACGGCATTGTCGCTTTAAGTATTTCGCTAGACGCGTAAGCGTCTGGTGATTTTCCCCGCCGTGCGGGATTTGTGCGGTAACGGCCGAAAGGCCAAGTCATAAGGAATACTACTATGGCTGAAAATGGAAATGCGGGGGGCAGCATGTCCGGTCTTTCCGCAAACGAAGCGAAGGCGTTCCATCGATTTTTTATGATGGGCATCATCGCATATGTCGTGATAGCAATCATTGCGCACTTTTTAGTGTGGCAGTGGCGCCCATGGTTCCCCGGAGTCGACGGGTATGCGTCATTAACGGATAGCGTTAACGCTATCTCAAACTTCGTGTTTACGCGATTCACATAGGAGAAATGTTATGTGGCGTATTTGGTTGATGTTTGACCCGCGCAGAATGATGATCGCACTGACCGTTTTTCTCGCGGTACTGGCATTCTTCCTTCACTTTCTGGTTTTGAGTACCGACCGATTCAATTGGGTCGAAGGTACGACTAAAGCAGCATCAGTGATCGAGGTGCCGGCTATGGACGACGTAACGTTTCGCGTTACGGAGAGTTCACTGCAAATTGTTAGCTAGACAAGGTGTAGCTGGCGGCCCACTCGCTTAGCGTGGGTCGCCTGCTGCATCACCTAATTGACTGACACAATTTTTTGACAGGCTGCATGGTGCAGCGTGTCCGCTAGCGGAGATGAAGCCGTGGCAATGCTAAGTTTTGAAAAGAAATACAGAGTTCGCGGGGGCACGCTGATTGGCGGCGATCTGTTTGATTTCTGGATGGGGCCGTTTTACGTCGGTTTCTTCGGGGTGCTGACCGCATTTTTCGCGCTGTTGGGTACAGCGCTAATATTTTATGGGGCGGCACTCGGGCCGACCTGGAACATATGGTTGATCAGCATCGATCCGCCGCCGATTAGTTATGGACTCGGTATGGCGCCGCTGCAGGAGGGCGGGCTTTGGCAGATCATCACGCTCTGTGCGATCGGCGCGTTCGTGTCGTGGATGCTGCGTGAAGTCGAGATCTGTCGCAAGCTCGGTATGGGCTATCACGTGCCGTTTGCGTTTGGTGTCGCGATTTTCGCCTATGTGACGCTCGTTGTGATTCGGCCGGTGCTGATGGGTGCATGGGGGCATGCGTTCCCGTACGGCATCATGAGTCACCTCGACTGGGTGTCGAGCACAGGCTATCGCTACCTGAACTTTCACTACAATCCCGCGCACATGATCGCCGTATCGTTCTTTTTCGCAACGACACTGGCACTTGGGCTACATGGCGGCGCCATTCTGTCGGGTGCTAATCCGAAAAAGGGTGAGCGTGTGAAAACGGCGGAACATGAAAACACGTTTTTCCGCGACACGATTGGCTACTCAATCGGATCATTGGGTATTCACCGGCTCGGCTTGTTTTTGGCGCTGAGCTCGGGAATCTGGAGCGCCATTTGTATTGTCATCAGCGGTCCGCTTTGGACGCGCGGTTGGCCGGAGTGGTGGAACTGGTGGCTGGCGCTACCGATTTGGAGTTAATGGGGTATCCGGATCATGGCAGAATATCAAAATATTTTTACGCGAATTCAGGTTCACTCTGGTGGTGAAGAAAGCGTGCCGTTTGAAGGCGGCAGCTGGGTACGCCAACTGGGACCTTATCTTAACTATTGGCTGGGCAAAATTGGTGATGCACAGATCGGTCCGATCTATCTCGGCGGTTTGGGTGTTGCGTCATTGTTGTTTGGTTTTATTGCGTTCGAAATCATCGGACTCAATATGTGGGCATCCGTAAACTGGGATCCACTCGAATTTATTCGACGTCTTCCTTGGTTAACGCTTGATCCACCGGCGGCAAAATACGGCTTAGGCATTCCGCCCATGAATGAAGGTGGTTGGTGGCTACTCGCAGGCCTGTTCCTCACGATCTCTATCTTGTTGTGGTGGGCTCGAATGTATCGGCGAGCGCGGGCACTCGGCATGGGCACGCATGTGGCCTGGGCGTTTGCCGCAGCGATCTGGCTGTACCTGGTGCTGGGTTTTATCCGTCCACTTATGATGGGGAATTTTTCGGAAGCGGTGCCGTTTGGTATTTTCACCCACCTTGATTGGACCAACGCGTTTTCATTGCGCTATGGCAACCTGTTCTACAACCCCTTCCACATGCTCTCGATTGCGTTCCTGTATGGATCGGCGTTGCTTTTTGCCATGCATGGCGGGACCATTATTGCGACTGAGCGTTATGGTGCACACCGGGAGCTTGAGCAGATCTTGGATCGCGGTACAGCGGCCGAACGCGGTGCCTTGTTTTGGCGCTGGACGATGGGTTTCAACGCCAGTATCGAGTCGATTCATCGCTGGGCCTGGTGGTTCGCTATTTTATGCCCGCTAACCGGTGGCATCGGTATCTTGCTCACTGGCACCGTGGTTGATAACTGGTATTTGTGGGGACTTGAAAACGGTCTGGCCGCGCCATAGCGATCAGACTGACACCGTGCATCCCGTAGTCGGCACCACACCGGCTACTTAAAGGGTGCGACAACCCGAGCAAACCATGTTTGCTTTCATCATCACATTGCCCTGCTTCGGCAGGGCTTTTTTTTGTCTGCGAACTGCTGATCACGCGGGAGCTATCAGGGCGGATTGCGCGGAACGGCCCTCGCTCGCTCATGAAATGAACCGGTCTGCCGCTTTTTAGAGGTCGAAAATTATGGGTAAAATCGACATTTTTGCTTTTTAATATAGGCACTTATATTGCTTTGGTTGTCGATGGTCTAAATGCCGCGTGACACGACGCTCAGTGGGCCTTTGCTAAATCGGAATCAAATGTATAATGAGAATCATTCGCAAATATGCGGGTGCTGACGGGTGCGACGTTAAGACTGTGCAATACGGTCAACACGGCGTGTCAGCAATATACAGCGAACAATGACAATAATATTTTTTGGAGGGTTCCCTATGTTATTTCGCAAGTCTTTGATGACTGCTATGGCGCTGATGGTCGCAAGTGCCGGCAGTCAGGCGTTTGCCGCGTTTCAGGATCCAGCAACCGCCAGTTGGGGTGGCTGGGATCGCAATACTGGTGCAACGATCTACGTGCATTGGGATGATTTTGCCTACGATCCCGATCCGGCACCGGCTTTAACGGACGGTACTCCTGACGTTAACAGCTATGGCGTTGCTATCGCCGGTGTTACGGCCAACAACCCCACAACACTCGTTACGAGCACGGAGAACCTGTACACCCCAGCGGGGCCAGCAAACTTCACCGTGTCGGTCATTGCCGATGTGCTGTTGGATGAGAGCGCAAATGGTGTGACCGTGGCGCTGCAGTTGGCGACGCTCGGTACGCAGCTGGATGCCTCAAGCGTGTTTCTGACCGACGGGGTGAACAGCCCGATCATTCCGGATTCAGCTGAGTCTAGTTTCTCTGCTGGCTTTACGGAGTGGCTGTTCTTGTGGAACCTGGATGCAGACGTATCGACCTACTTCTTCAACTTCAGCTCCATGACCAATAATCTGTCACTCGCCGCAGTATCGGTCGACATCGGTCCTTCACCTGTGCCTGTACCGGCTGCCGTGTGGCTGTTTGGCTCAGCGCTGCTCGGCCTCGGCGCGATGCGCAAGAAAGGGTAAACCTTAACTGGTTTTTACCGCCTCAGACGGGCTGCTTCTTCGGAAGCAGCCCGTTTGTTTTGCGCGATCAAAAACCACGCGAACTGTGTGCCGAGCAGAGAGTGCAAATCATTGGTTTTTATTATGAAAAAGCGTTAAATTAACACCTCGCATACCGGTAATTACAAGGTTGAACACTATGTCATCGAATTTCTCTCGCGTCAGCGCACTGTCGCTGGCCCCGATCAAAAATATCTCACTGGTTTTGACGGCGCTTGCCGTGTTGTCATTGAGCGCCTGCGGTGGTGGCGACGACGCGAAATCAGCGGCTAATGCCGTCAAGGACGACATGGCTAAAGCAGCGGAAACGGTTAAGGAAGAAGTTGCCGACGTGGTTGACGATGTTAAAGAGGAAGTGGAAAAAGCCATGGACGACATGGACCACAGCGCGATGTCAACCGAACCGCCAACAGCTGTCGGCGGGGATGACGGTGATCCGTGCAACATTACCGTGACGGTGGGAGACGCGATTGCGTTCAGCACCGATGCCATCAGCGTACCGTCATCGTGCGGTACGGTTAACGTCACACTCACGCATACCGGCAAGCTGCCCGCCCAGGCGATGGGGCACAACTGGGTGCTGCTACCGGAAGACTCGTTGGCCGAAGTCGCGGGCGCGGGTATGGGCTCGGGTCTTGAAGGGAACTACTTGCCGGCTGATGAGCCGCGTATTGTGGCCGCGACCAAAATTATCGGTGGTGGTGAGAGCGCATCGGTCTCCTTCTCACTCGACAAACTCGAAGACGGGCGGGACTACATTTTCGTCTGCACGTTCCCCGGTCATTGGAACATCATGAAGGGCACATTCTCGGTGAGTGGCTAAACCTCACGTTGAGCAGAAACGGCCGGCTTGCTTCGAGCGAGCCGGCCTTTTTTATGGCGGCTGCTGTTGATCGAGAAAGGTGTGGATCAACACGTTCGCTGCTCGCCGTATGGCGATAGCCTGCTCCACCGTCACTTCCAAAAACCACAGCGCATCACCTGGTCTGGCTTGTGCCAATTGATCGATGTCGGCTGAAATCACGGTCGCGATTTTGGGGTAGCCGCCGGTGGTCTGATGGTCGGCCATGAGCACCGTCGCGTCTCCGTTACCCGTCACTTGAACCGTGCCCCGCACCAGTGCTTCGGACGGTAAGGCCAACGATGTGTTGATCGACAGCGCTGGTCCAACGAGCTGAATACCCATCCGATTGTAATGGGGTGTGATTGTAAACGGCTCCGAGCAAATTGCCTCGGCAGACGCTTCAGCGAACGCGTCGATTTGCGGTCCCTTAACAACCCGCGCCACCTGATTGAATGCCGCGAAATGTGGGACGCTCAATGGCCGGTGCCATGTCGACTCCACGTGAGCGTCATCCAGTGTCAGTACGTCGCCTTGCCGGAATGGATGGCCGCAGAGTCCGGAATCCAAATGCGTTGCACGACTTTCTAACCAGATGGGCGCATTGATGTTCGCGCAAAAACCAATATACGCCCAACTCCCTTTTTCGCCTGCCTGTACCGACAGAGTTGATCCCTCTTTGAGCTCGAAAACCGACCAGGGTGGCTGTTCAATGCCATCGATGTGCACGCAAAACTCACCTCCGGTGACACCTGTGGTGATATTGCCCGCTTGGCATGTGAGCGAAACGCCCTGTGCGGACACTTCGATGGCGCTAAAGTTGTCCGCTTTTCCGAGTGCGCGATGCAGAGTGGCAAACGCCAGGCGATCCATGGGTCCGGACCTCGGTACACCGAAGCGCATGTGACCGGGACGACCGGTATCCTGCACCGAGACGCCGGGTCCAACCTGGTCGAAGTGAAGTGTGGCGCTCATGCGTGATCGAGTGTGTCGAGTTCGTGGAGCGATACGCGTCGAAAGCGAATCGAACTGCCCACTGGAATTGGAAATGGATCTGCGGATTGGCCGCGCAGAAATCGAAAGGGCGAGAAGCCGACACGCCACCAACCTGCTGGCATAGTCAACGTGGTTACCAGGCACTGTGGTCCGGCTATGATCACACTGCCGGCCGGAACGCCGCTAACCGGAGTGGGCTTGCGGGGCAATTGAATGGACGTGGGGACACCGCGCATGTACGCATAGCCCGGCGCAAATCCATAAAGACTCACATGGTAGTCGCCGCTTAAATGGATATTGATGATGGCGTCGCGGCTCATGCCGAGCGAATTGGCTAAGACAGCCAGGTCATTGTCATGCGGTCCGTCGTAGCAGATGGGCACGTCATAATGTGGCGCCACCGGTATCGCGTGCGCGTCGTCCAATTCGAGTAGGTCTAGCTGCGCGCAAATCGACGCGTAGTCGGTAATTGCAGCATCGTAGCCAATAAACAGCGAAGTATAGGAGGGGATGGTTTCCGTGACGCCGGGAAGCTCGGCGGCGAGTATCGCACGATCGGCGGCTTGTACGGTGTGTTCCGCGGCCTCGGAGATGGCTTGATCAACTCGCATAAGCACGCCGACATCGGCAACGGGTACACACTCGAACTGGCGTAGCACTAACGGCATGAGGGCAGCGTCGGATTACTCAGTCGCGTGACAAAACGGTTGTATAGCAACCCCTGCCTGCTGCAATCCGTCCCGAACGCCTTTGGCCATTTGCACAGCGACGGCGCTATCGCCGTGCACGCAGATCGACTCCGCCCTGAGCTCGACCTCGCCCCCGTCGTGAGTGGGCATGCGACCGGTCTGAATAAATTGAGCGAGTCGTTCGATCGCGAACGGTACATCGTGTATAAGGTCGCCCGCCTGGCCTCGGGGAATCAGGCCGCCCTGCGCGGTGTAGCCGCGGTCAGCAAAGATCTCACAGACCGCGACGATGTGATGAGCGTCCGCTGCTTTGACCAATTCCGATCCGGCAATGGCCAATACGCGCGGATGCTCGGGCATGACGGCTTTTACGGCGCGCGCGATTGCGTTGGCCACCGCTCGGTCCTCTGCGGCCCAGTTGCCCAGCGCGCCATGCGGCTTAACGTAGGCCACGTGGGTGCCCGCTAGTGCTGCGATGCCGCGTAGTGCGCCCACTTGCGATGCCACTAGACGTTCGATGTCTCGCTCGCTAAGTGGCAGCCGTCGTCGTCCAAAGCCCTTTTTATCTTCAAAACCAGGGTGTGCGCCGACCGTGACGCCGGCTTTGGCGGCGGCGGACACGGTATGGAACATGGTGTCACTGTCGCCGGCATGGCCACCGCACGCAATGCTGGCGGACGTCACGATGTCCAGCATGGCGAGATCGTCGCCCATTTTCCAGGGCCCGAAGCCCTCTCCCAGATCGGCGTTGAGATCGATGCGCATCGGCTGGGTCATTTGCTGCGGTACTTCTCGAACCAGGCCAGAATATGATCGATCTTGGTAATGAGTTGGCTGGGTCGTCTGGCGATGAAGTGGGAGGCATCGGGTATTTCAACCAACGCTGTGTCGACATCGCGAAGCTTTAAGGCATGGTAAAGCTGCTTCGATTCGGACAAAGGTGTGCGCAAGTCGTTAGTGCCCACCATTACCAGCGTCGGCGTCTCGATATTGCCCACGAGCGAAAGTGGTGAATACTTCATATAGGTCTCGAAGTTCTCCCAGGGCTGGCCTGGGTAGCGGTAGTCGGCGTAGCGATTGTAATTGTCTGCCACCAGCGTTTTGCTCACCCAATTCATAACCGGTTTGATGACGGCAGCGGCCTGAAAGCGATTATTCTTGCCGATCATCCAGGCCGTCATAATGCCGCCCGCGCTACCCCCTGTGACATACAGTTGATCCTCACTGGTCAGACCTTTTTTGATGAGCACATCAACGCCGTCCATCACATCGTGATAGTCGTCGCCAGGGTAGTTGTGATACAGCAAATTACCAAACGCCTCGCCATAACTCGTGCTACCGCGTGGGTTCGGATAGAACACCAGGTAACCCGCCGCCGCGTAGAGCTGAATTTCCGGTGAGAACCAAGGGCCGTAATTAAGAATTGGACCACCGTGGTTCTCGATCAGCAGAGGATAGGTTTTTCCAGACTGATAGCCGGGCGGCTTAACGATCCACCCTTGAATGTCTCGTTCGTCAACACTGGATTGATACCAGATTTCTTCGACTTCACCGAGCGTACGATCCGCCAATAGCGCCTCGTTGAACGCGGTGAGGAGCCGTGGTTCACCGCGGCCGTCGGTAACCGCTAATTCGGCGGGACGGTAGGGTGTGCCGTGAGTAAATGCAATAGTGTTGTTCTTTGCCACGGAGAATGCGCCGCCGCTGTAGGGGCGACCGATCGAGACACCGCCCACGTTCTGTGTGATGTCTCGATAGCGGCCGCGCAATGACACAAATCCGACTTTGGTGTCGCCATGATCGTTGTACTGCACAAACAGCCCGTTGCCGCGGCTATTCCACGCAATGGCGCTAATGCTGCGATCAAGGTCATCAAGCAATGTTTGCGTATTGCGGCCGTCGGCATCCATCACATGGAGTCGCATCAGCTGGTAGGTTTGAATCCGATCTTCAAAACTTAAGTACGCAATTTTCTTGCCGTCGGGGGACACTTTCGGATGTTGATCAGGTCCGTTGCGGTCGGTTAATGCATCGATTGCGCCGTCCTCGAGCGCCACACGATAAATCTCCGAATTTCGATAATTGCGTTCCCAGTCGACATTGCGATTGCCGGAAAAGACTAACGCCCGACTGTCGGCTGTCCATTGTGGTGTGCCGCTGTGTTGAAAATTACCGTGTGTGATTTGGCGTGCCGTGCCGCCGAGCGGTGAAATGACAAAATAGTGTTGGTATCCAGGCTCAATAAAGCCCGCGCCATCGCGTTCGTGATTGAGACGCGTGGTGACGCGCGGCTCTTTGGCCCAGTTGGCGTCGTTGGGTTTGGGTGGCGCTTTGACCAGCACCGGTGGTTTCTCAGGCACGAGCATGGAAAACGCGAGGTGCTGTCCATCCGGTGACCAGCTCAAACCGGAAGGGGTACGATCCAGTTGCGACAGGCGCATGTTCTTGCCGCTTTTGATCCAATGCACAAACAGTTCGGTGCCGTGTTCGGTGCCGGTCGTATAGGCCACGCGGTCACCATTTGGCGACCAGGTCGCATTGGCTTCATTGGCATCGCGACCGGTGAGTGGTTCATTGTTGGTGCCGTCGATATTGATAATCCAAAGTCGAGCGGTGCGCTTATCGGTCATGATGTCCATGCCGTTGCGTGTGTACACCACGCGGCTACCATCCGGGGAAATCACTGGGTTTGATACCCACTGGAGCGCAAACACATCCATGCGGTCGAATGGGGCTTTCGATTGCGCGTAGCCAGACGGACAGAGCGCAAGCGAAAGAAAGAGCGCCGTGAAGAGTAATCGCATGGCATTTTCCATTGGTGAGCAAAACGCCACTATACCATCGTGCTTGAAGGGTCAGGACGTTTGCCGTTGCGCCGTGCGAGTGGGTGGCTTTATGCTTTGACTTGGGTTTTTAAAAGAAAGAGCGCTATGACGCATACGGGTCTGATCGATGCGATTGGCAACACGCCGCTGATCCGTCTTAACACGGTGTCCGCCGCGACTGGCTGCCACGTTTTTGGCAAAGCCGAATTCATGAATCCAGGTGGCTCGGTCAAAGATCGAACTGCATTGGGTCTGGTGCTCGCGGCGCGCAAATCCGGCGCGCTGAAAGAAAGGGGTGTCATCGTTGAAGGCACGGCTGGCAATACCGGTATCGGTCTTGCGATGGTCGGCGCCGCGCTCGGACATCGCACGATCATTGTTATGCCCGATAATCAAAGTCGCGAAAAAATCGATGCATTGCGCTCATTTGGTGCGGAGGTGCGCCTAATTCCCGCAGTGCCTTACAAAAATCCGAATCACTTTGTGCACACGTCTGAGCGCCTGGCCCAGGAATTGAATGCGCACCAACCCGGTAGTGCGTTTTTTGCTAATCAGTTTGAAAATCTCGCGAATCGTCACATTCACGAAACGACGACCGCGGAAGAAATTTGGCGTCAAACAGACGGCGCGGTCGATGGTTTTGTGTGTGCCGCGGGAACCGGCGGCACGTTGGGTGGTGTGGCGCGAGTGTTGAAGCATAAAAAACCCTCAGTCCGTGTGGCGTTGGCTGATCCAGGCGGGTCTGGACTGCACCACTATTTCGCGCATGGAGAACTAAAAATTGAGGGCAGTTCGATTTCCGAAGGAATCGGCAACAGTCGTATCACCGCGAATTTGGAGGGCGCGCCGATCGACCAGAGTTTTCGCATTGTCGACGAGGAAGCCATACCGATGGTGTACACGTTAATTCGAGAAGAGGGTTTGGCGTTAGGTAGTTCGAGCGGCATCAATGTGGTGGCGGCGCAAAGGCTGGCCGAAGAACTTGGGCCAGGGCACACGGTGGTGACGATACTGTGCGACGCGGCGGCGCGTTACAAAGAGCGTTTGTTTAATCGCGAGTATCTGACGTCGAAAGGCTTGACGCTACCGGACTGGTACACCTTGGCCTAAGCGATCCTAACGGGCGATCGCCCAAAGCGCATCGACAAGCCGGTTTCGACGGTTTTTGCGTAGCGCGAATAGGCCAACTTCGAGTGGTTTGAGCACTGGGCGGATGGGCAATACTCGAACGCGATCCCGAATCGGACTGTTATCGAGCACGATTCGCGGCACCACACCCACGCCGCTGCCCAGGCTCACCATGCTGACAATAGCCTCGTTTCCAGCAACCTGCGCGGCCACATCTGGTGACAGCCGTTGTTGTCGAAACCATCGCGTCACGCGCTCGCGCGCGACACCACGCTGCGGCAAGATCACGGGTCCATCAATGCGATTGGCGCCGCGGCGCGTGCCCGTCTTGGGGGCGATGAACACCAGCGGCGTGGTGGCAATGGTCTTAAAAACCAAACCTGCTGGCATCGATGCCGGCCGCGCACCGATGCTGACCAATGCCTTGCCCGATTGCACTTGCTCCACCGCGAGCTCCGGATCGCCGGTTTGCAAGGCTAAGCGTATCCCGGGGTGTTGTGTGCGCAGCTTGGCGAGCAGGTCAAATAAAAAACTGTAGCTCGCCGTCACGGAGCTGTAGAGCTGCAACGTGCCGGTGAGCTGGCCGCTCTCATGCTGGAGCGAGTTATGGAGTGAGCGCCAAAGTGCGCGCGCTTCTAAGGCGTATTGTCGAAAAAGCTCACCTTCGCGCGTCAACGTCACGCTGCGATTGTCGCGCTCAAATAGCGTGGCGCCCGCGTCCTGCTCGAGCTGCTTGATCGCGCGCGTGAGTGTCGAAGGACTCATGTGGCACGCATCGGCGGCCCGCCCAAAGTGAAGGGTGTCGGCGAGCGTCAAAAACGCGGTAAGGGCACGCATGTCCATGATCCTATTATTGCACTAATAGAAATCATAAATTGAAAATATTTCAATTTACGCAATCATGTGGAGCCGATATGCTAGACCGTATTCCCATCAAATCATTGAGTTTAAGGACAACGGCCATGAATATTTATTACGACAAAGACTGCAATTTGGATCTGATAAAAAACACCAAAGTGACGATCGTGGGCTATGGTTCGCAAGGTCATGCTCATGCCTTAAATCTCAAAGACAGCGGCGTGGACGTGACCGTTGCGCTGCGGCCCGGATCGGCCTCGGTGGCTAAGGCTGAAAAAGCCGGACTGAAGGTGGCCAATGTTGTCGATGCGGTCCGTGGGGCAGACTTGGTGATGATGTTAACGCCTGACGAGTTTCAAGCGCAGCTGTATAAAAACGACATTGAACCCAATTTGCGAGAGGGCGCCACGCTGGCGTTTGCGCACGGTTTTGCCATTCACTACAACCAAGTGGTACCGCGGGCGGACCTCGATGTGATTATGGTGGCACCCAAGGCACCGGGGCATACGGTGCGAAGCGAGTTTGCCAAAGGGGCTGGCATACCGGATTTGGTGGCGATTGCGCAGGACGCATCGGGTAACGCGAAAGCGTTGGCGTTGTCTTACGCGAGTGGAATTGGCGGCGGACGCACGGCCATTATCGAAACCACCTTCAAAGATGAAACCGAAACCGATCTATTCGGCGAGCAGGCGGTGTTGTGTGGCGGTGCCGTTGAATTGGTGAAAGCTGGATTCGAAACGCTCGTCGAGGCCGGTTATGCGCCGGAATTGGCCTACTTCGAATGCATGCACGAGCTCAAATTAATCGTCGATCTGTTGTTTGAAGGCGGCATCGCCAACATGAACTACTCGATCTCGAATAATGCTGAGTTTGGCGAGTACGTGACCGGCCGTAAGGTGATAAACGAGGAATCGCGCAAAGCGATGAAAGAGGCGCTACACAACATCCAAACCGGCGAGTACGCCAAGCAGTTCATCAGCGAAGGCGCGCTGAACTATCCGTCGATGACGGCGCATCGTCGACTCAACGCCGCGCATGAGATCGAACAGGTGGGTGGCCGCTTGCGCGATATGATGCCCTGGATTACCGCCAATAAACTGGTGGATAAAGACGTTAATTGACAAGCAACCGGCTGGCGCTGGCCGGTGGGCGTGGTCGCCGTTGAACTTCGCTGCGTTCGATTTTGTTGCGCGATGATCGAACGGGGAAGCGTAAAGGCTGGTCAGCAGGTCTCGGCGTGACTTTGCTGCGTCGCAACGTTCCCATTGTGAGCACGTGCCCGGGCAAGGGTCGGCTGCGTCCGGTTGAACATCAGGGCGCGAGCAAAAACTGGCCCAACGGCCGGTAGTTAGGTGCCGGTCAGGCCACAGAAGAAAACAGCGAGGTCTTCACCGCTCGCCTCGGATGATTTGACAATAATGAAATTTCCCGACTTTATGTAATAAATCCTACAATTTTTAATATCTTACGCGACTGCTAAGCGTTCTGCAGGGTAGCGCTCAACGGCCGGTTGAGGTATCTTTTTAAGACACGCTCGCGCCGAGCTGCGCGACAAAATAATAACGACAACACTAACGATAAAATTCAGGGTAAGAGAATGAAGAATTTCAAACTGATGTTAGCCACGCTGCTGATGGCGTTCAGCTCGGCAACATTCGCCGCGTCGATGACGTTTGAGCTTGGCAATCACGAAGACGGCGCGCTGTACGATGGTGTGACCAATCCCTACGGGCTGCGTCTGGACGATTCGGGCCAGACCTTCACCGTTGGCGACAATCTACCTGCCACGTTTACCGGCGCCTCATTGTTTTTGACGTTTGATCCCGATGATCTGGCGGCTGGCGCCGTGCTGTCGGGCACGATCGTCGACAACGCCAATGGCGGCGCGTGGGTGGTGAACTACACGCTATCAGATTTGACCGCGGCGCCGAACGGCGGCTTCATTGCGCAAACCGGCATCGGTACGCTAACGGAAGTGGGCGGCACAACGGTGTTCGACCTCATCGGGAAATCGAACGGAACCGGCGCGTTCATTTTTGACAACGATGGCCACCGTCTCGGAACGAGCGATGGTTGGGTGGGTCGCGGCTGGGTAGAGGGTTATGGCAGCGCCAATGACTTCCTTGTCATTGCCACACCAGTTCCCCTTCCGGGCGCCATCTGGATGATGGGCGCCGCAGTGATCGGCTTATTCGGTGCTCGCCGCCGACGCTAGTCCGGTCACACTAAACGACACAGAAGAGCCCGCCGTTTGTGCGGGCTTTTTTGTTTTGCACGGATCCCGACGCTGACTTTCTGGTGAATCGTTGAGGATCGACGGGGAATCTCAGTCCGGCCGGCGCGTCGTCCGCGCGTCGGAGACGCCTGCCAGCCGCGACGGATTGGCTCGATTGGTGCGATGCGAAAAAGACTGGCCTGCCAGACGGTTAGTTTTCCATGCTCGATACGTGACAAAAAGCGAGCGGTAAGTGGTGACCCAAATCCACTTTACAATAATTCTATTCTGTTAAGTTGAGCCTGGAAATCGTTTCATTTTTAACGGCTTGCACCAAATTAGTGTGTAAAAAAAACTGGCAGTGAGGAGCGGGTTATTGTAATGTCACGTGACACGCTCGCATCAAATGATGCCTCGAATAAGACAAACAGGGTACTCACCATGAAAAATATAAGAATGGTTCTTGCTGCGCTTCTGATGGCGTTCAGCACCGCGACATTCGCGTCAACAATGACTTTTACCGTCGGCGACCATGAAGACGGTGTGCTGTATGACGGCGCCACAAACCCATACGGTGTCCGTGTGGATGACACTGGCCAGCTTTTTTCGACCGGCGATAATCTGCCCGGTGCCTTTGGTGGCGCGTCGGTTACGCTGAGTTTTGACCCAACGGATCTGGCGGCGGGTGCTGTTTTGATCGGTACGGTGATCGATAACGCTACCGGCACAGCGTGGGAGATCGATTACGTACTGTCTGACTTGTCGGCGGCAGCCAACGGCGGGTTTATCGCTCAGATGGGTGTCGGCACACTCACCGAAATCGGCGGTAGCGGTATGATTGACCTCATCGGCGAATCGAACGGCACAGGCGTGTTCGTCTTCGATAACGATGGTTTCCGTCTTGGCGCGAGCGACGGCTGGGTAGGCCGTGGCTGGTTCGCTGGAAGCGGTTCGGCGAACGATATCCTGATTGTCGCCACACCGGTTCCGCTGCCCGGCGCGATCTGGATGATGGGCGCTGCACTGCTGGGACTGACCGGTCTTCGCCGACGTCAATAAAGAAGGTCCAACTGAATAATAAAAGCCCGCTTAAGCGGGCTTTTTTTATGTGGGTGACCGGTGGTCACTCCTCGACCGATCGTGGTGTTCTTATTCGGTCGAAAGACGAGGCGTCACGCCGGTCGAGTGATGACTAGGCCTGGAGGCGTGAACGTCTTGCGAGAACAAGCCCGAATAGGCCGGTGCCGAACAGGATGAGCATGCCAGGCTCAGGGACGGTTGCGGCTCTTAGATTGTCCACTGACAATGCCATCCACGTGTCGCCGCCATCGATACTAAATCGACCGCTTTGTCCGCCGTTGCAGCAGGCTTCGGCCCAATAAACATCCAGGACGTTGGTGCCATCGAAAAGAGCGGCGCCATGACTCAGTAACGTCTCGCCGGTGCGCGTCCAGTTGTAGCCCCACCATAGGTCCGTCGCGCGTTGCTGCACGAGCGTATTGTTCATGTACAGCGCGCCGCCGAACCCCGCGTCGGGTGCGATCTGAAAGAGGATGTTGTCCAACGCGCTGGCGTTGAACTCAACGCGAAGGTGTGAGTGATGGTGCGAACCGGGCGCTCGAATATTGGTGAGCGAATCAATCTCGATCGTTGTGATTGCCGAGGTTTGGGCGTTCCACGAAGCGAGATAATCCGTGTTGTTCACACCCGAGTTCGTATGACGAACTTCATAGGTGATCAACGTTGCCATCGCGCTGGTGCTCACCAGGGCGGTAACCGCGATGAGGAGCGGTTTGATGGCACTGCGCAGTCGGCGTATGTAAATTGACATAGTTCTTGGCCTTTTGTTAACTAATTCATGGGGTTGTGTCGGATTCAATAGTGCAAGAGCCATGCCAGTAAACGGCAATGTGAACGCGGCGAGTGACTTGCGGACGGCGCTCTTTTTTATGGTGAGTCAAATTCGTTTGACGTGTAAATTATCGCGTCACTCCCGGTGAAACATAATAGAATAGTGAAGACTAACCGCGTCCGGTTGAGGTGACTTAATACGAAGCCAACACGCATGCTGTACGACGTATCGTGCAGCGTGAGTTGGCCGCAATCGTTGAGCAACATGGTCACCGTTTAACTAGGCCGCTTGTGGGACTCACACACCCCACCATGACCAGACGTTCCCACTCACACTGCAGAGAACCCAATGACCGATTTCTTATTGTTAGCGTTTATTTTTTTGATTTCCGGTGTGATCGCCGTACCGGTCGCTTCGCGGCTCGGACTCGGCTCGGTGCTGGGCTACCTCATTGCCGGCATCGTAATCAGTCCGCTGCTCGCCTGGCTGCACGTCGATGTCATTTCCATTCAGCACTTCGCCGAATTCGGCGTAGTGATGATGTTGTTCTTAGTCGGGCTTGAACTCGAACCCAAGTTGTTGTGGTCGATGCGTTCGCGGTTGCTCGGGTTGGGTGGCGGCCAGGTCGCCCTGACCACCGCGGTGGTTATGGCCGTAAGTTTGGCGTTGGGGCAGACATGGACGGTGTCATTGGCAATCGGACTGGTGATGGCCTTGTCGTCGACGGCCATTGTGCTGCAAACGCTCAGCGAGAAAGGGCTGATGAAAAGTGATGGCGGTCAGTCGAGTTTTTCGGTCTTGCTGTTTCAGGACATTGCGGTGATTCCAATGCTCGCGTTAATTCCACTGTTAGCGATGCCCGAGTTGGTTGACACGCTAGCGCAGGATTCACATGGCGGAGAGGGTGGTCACGGCGCCGGTTTTAGTCTGGTTGACGGCCTGCCGGGTTGGGCTGCGGCGCTGGTTACGCTGGGCGCCATTGCGGCGGTGGTGGTGGTCGGTTCGTTTTTAACCGGGCCGATTTTTCGTTTCATTGCTGACGCTCAACTTCGCGAGCTGTTTGTCGCGACGGCGTTAATGATTGTGATTGGCATTGCGTTGCTCATGTCGATGGTGGGTTTGTCTCCAGCACTCGGTACTTTTCTGGCCGGTGTGGTGCTGGCAAACAGTGAATACCGACACGAGCTTGAGAGTGATATCGACCCGTTTAAAGGATTGCTTTTAGGGCTGTTCTTCATGACCGTTGGAGCCAGCATCGACTTTGGACTGCTGGCCGATAACGTGGGGATGATTGTCGGCCTGACTCTGGGTCTTATGGTCCTCAAGATTGCTGTGCTGTACGTCATGGCGGTGATATTCAAGATTCGTGGCCCAGGCCGATGGTTGTTTGCTCTTGGACTGGCCCAAGCGGGAGAGTTTGGGTTTGTACTGCTGTCGTTCACGGTCGCAAACGCTGTGATACCGGCGGCGCTTGCCGATCAATTGCTGCTAATTGTGGCGTTGTCGATGCTACTGAGCCCCGCGCTCTTTATTTTATACGATCGGGTCATCGCGCCGCGCTTTTCAAATGCCGAAGAACGCGAGATGGATGAAATTGATGAACAAAGCCACATCATTATCGCTGGACATGGTCGTGTTGGTGGAATCGTTAACCGCATTCTACGCGGCAGTGGCTTGGCCCCGACTGTGATGGACTTCAGTTCAAAGCAGCTGGCTATGATTCAAAAATTTGGCATGCACGCGTACTACGGGGATGCGACGCGGCCGGACCTTCTGCATGCTGCGGGCATCGCCGACGCGAAGCTCCTAGTCATTGCCATCGATGACAAAGAGCAGATTACGCAGCTGACCAAGTATGTGCTGCACCACTACCCTAAGCTCCATGTTGTCGCGCGTGCTGTTGACCGCAACCATGTCTATGACCTGTGGTATGCCGGCTGTCGCGACATTATTCGTGAAACATACGATAGTTCGCTGCGAATCGGGCGCTCTGCGTTTGAAGCGCTGGGCCATTCGCGAGAGCAAGCCGAACGAATGGTGGACGTATTTAATGATGTCGACCAGAGCATCATGCGAACCGCCGCCAATCACTATGACCCAGAAATTCCGATTGAAGACAACGAGATCTATATCCAGAAAATTCGCGAGATGCGCGACGAATGGGAAACAGACCTCAAAAACCGCATGTTAGCGATTGTGGCTGAGGGGGAGGCGGAATCAGCGTAAGTGCCTCTTGAAGTTTGGTGTTTCGACCGCACTTTACTATGCACACTGCCGGAGAACCGACATGCTGAAATGGGATGATGTGCTCGCCCTTGCGCAGGGTGACAACCTGGCACCAGATCGTCGCGTTGAAAAATCGATGGATGAATGGCGCGCGTTGCTCACGCCAGAACAGTTCGCCATTACGCGCCAGAAGGGCACGGAGCGTCCGTTCAGTTCGGATGCCTGCAGCCTGTTCGAGCCGGGGCAGTACAATTGCGTGTGTTGCGGCGCCGCCCTGTTTGATTCCAGCACGAAGTTCGAATCCCACTCGGGCTGGCCATCCTTTGACCAGCCTCTAACGGATAACGCAGTGGCGTACCATGCCGACCTCTCTCACGGTATGGCGCGCATCGAAGCAGTGTGCAATACGTGTGACAGTCACTTAGGCCATGTGTTTCCCGACGGGCCGCCGCCCAGCGGTCTGCGCTACTGCATTAATGCGTTGGCGCTTGCCAAGCAGGCCGCTTAACGACTGCGTTACATTTTAACGCTTTGATTGCGGCCGTTTCGTTTGGCTTCATAGAGCGCTTTATCGGCGCGTGCAAACACGGATTCGGGCGTGTCATCTTCTCGAAAGTCCGTTACCCCACACGATGCGGACACCGACACCGGTTGGCCCTTGCACAAAAAATTTGCGGCGTGAATGCGCTCGCGGATCTGTTCAATTTTGCCTAATGCACTGGCTATGTCGGTTGAGGGGAACAAAGTGACGAACTCCTCGCCACCGATTCGCGCGACAAAATCTTCCGTGCGCGTAGACTGCGATAACATGGCCGCGATCACTTTCAAGACGCGATCGCCTACCTGGTGGCCATAGGTGTCGTTTATGCGTTTGAAATGATCGACATCCCAGATGGCGAACGTTACGGGTTGCCCATGGCGCCGCCATCGCTGGCATTCCTCTTGCAATCGCTCGGTATAGGCCAAGCGTGAGTGCACACCGGTGAGTGTGTCGTGCATCAGGCGTCGTTCGTGATGGCGACACTGCTCCGCGAGCTGCGCAGTGCGCGATTTAAGCTGATTCACTTCTTCACGCAGTTGTTGATTTCGTTCGCTAGCCTGGGCGGCACGCAGCGTCTCGCGTTCACGGAATTGCCGGAGCTGATCCGCCACCGAGTCGAGCCGCTGTTGCACGCGCGCTTTTAGGTCGACGGTGTCACGCGAATGATCAATGTCCTGTTTCAGTCCGCCAAAGTGACGCTCAACGTCGACTTCCAGGGCAAGCGTGTCGCGCTCTCGCGCCTGCCGCTCCTGTTCACTACCCTCGGCCCAGTGCTCAAACTGTGCGAGCTGTTGTGTGACCTGCTCTAGAAACTGCTCGAGTTCTTTCTTGTCCTTGCTGACGGAGTCGATGACCTGGCGCACGGCGACCGCCAAGTTCATCAACAGTGTATCCATTGATTCGTTCGATAATCCCGCATCGATTTGTTGCTGCAAGGATGCGACAGCCAGCTCGAGTTCAGGCACGCCACTCATGTGTCGAGCGAGCGCACTGAGCACGTCGCCGAGGGTGCTTTCGGTAGTGTCCGCGTCATCAGCCTCGGTGAGCAGGTCATTCAACTCGCTCGCCAGGTCTTTAAGCGCTTGGGCGCGAATGATGCCCGTGTCCGACTCCCAGCCCTCAATGAATTTCTTTTGCAGCGGTGTATCGAGCGGCAGACTCGTGACGAATCCAGTCAGGTCAGCGTTTTCGTCAACGGTAATCTGCTTTTCGTGACGCATGACTTCGGCGGCTAGACCATCGAGTTCTCCTTCCAAAGCATGGGCCGGTTTACCGTTTTTGAGCACCTCGAGAATGGTGTTGAGGTAATCGTCGACTCGCGCGTCGCGGCCCATGGCCGCGATGGCTAGGCGAACCGCCACGCCTCGGAGGGCGGTTTCTTCCTGTTCCCAGGCCCCCTCCTTTTGATCGAGCTCGCGCAAAAGTTGGCGATACTTCGATTTCCAGTCATCCAGGCTGATGGCTTCGGTCATGCGCGGTTCCAGACAATCACTCCCCTTTGGTTAGCGGCCGAAAACCGAAAAACATGAGAACGATGACGTGCCGCCGGTTTGATCCAGGGCGCGATGGCCGCGGGGCTTCATCACGCCGTGGACACTGTGAATTGGCTTCCCTCAAGCCATCAGCATTGGAGCAGGGTACGGGCCTGCCCATCCTGGCGTTAGCTCAGGTCATCGGTGGCTTCAATCAAAAAATGGACGCTATGGGAGCCCGCTGTTCGAGCTTCTAAGTGCGGTATGTAGTCCGGGTCGCTCATGAAATTCAGCGCCGCCTCTTGTGTTGGCCATTCGATGATGATGCGCAGCGCCGCCGGCTGTGACTCGCCTTCGATTTGCTGGTGTGCGGCGGTGCGTGCCAAATAGCGGCCGCCGTGTTTGGTGACGAGCTGATTGGCGGGCCCGATGTAGTCGGCAACCCAGGCGTCGGTGGTGGGGGTGACGGCCAGTACTGAGTAAACGGTCATGTGTCTGCTCCTAAATTGGATAAGTAAGAGGCGCCGCAGAGATCAATCTTGATAGGACGCGATAGACACAGGGTATTGGTATAGTAAAAACAGATAAACAGGTCTATACGAGTTTTAATATATTGAAAAACCGAATAATAAGAGAGCGAATCAGGACTAAAGGGCCTTTGGAGGTCGATGTTGGGCGCCGGAAGCGGTGGCGTGAGCGCGACCTCAAGGAGGGCAATAGAAAGAGACTATCAAGAGCATAAATACAATCAATTTCAAAAATGACCGAGCGACCAGTATTCTAAGCCCATCTTTTCAACAACCCGACCTAAGGAATTTTCAAGATGGCGTTAATCAACACGAAAATTAAACCCTTCAATGCCTCGGCGTATCGCCAGGGCGAGTTCGTTGAGGTATCCAGCGACGATCTCAAAGGCAAGTGGGCGATCTTTTTCTTCTACCCAGCTGACTTTACGTTTGTCTGTCCCACCGAACTGGGAGACCTGGCCGATCACTACGCGGATCTACAAGGACGCGGCGTCGAAGTGTACTCAGTGTCGACCGACACGCACTTCACGCACAAAGCCTGGCACGACGCCTCCGACACCATCGGTAAGATTCAGTACACCATGATTGGCGATCCAAATGGCGAGATCACGCGCAACTTTAAGGTGATGCGCAAAGGTCAGGGCTTGGCGGATCGCGCCACGTTTATCGTCGATCCTGACGGCATTATCCAGGCCATGGAAATCACGGCAGAGGGTATCGGCCGCGACGCCGCGGAACTTGTGCGCAAGGTTAAAGCGGCACAATACGTCGCTGCCCACCCGGGCGAAGTCTGCCCTGCGAAGTGGCAGGAAGGTGAAGAAACACTCGCACCTTCACTGGAGCTTGTCGGCAAGATCTAGCCGCTGACGAACGCTGTCAGCAGCACGGCAGGACGCAGGGTCGGCAGGATGCCGACTCTGCTTCCGGCCCACCATCCGCGCTCAACACCGAACAGAGATACACCAATCAAGGACTCCACTATGTTAGACGCAAACATCAAACAGCAGCTCAATACGTACCTTCAAAATTTGGTGCAGCCCATCGAGCTTGGACTCGCGCTCGACGATTCCAATAAGGCGCGCGAGCTTGAAAACCTGGCGAATGAGATTGCTGGGTTGAGCGAGTATGTGAGTGTTAAGACGATCAATGAGCAGGAAGGTCGTCGACCACTCATGAGCGTTGGTGCAGTGGGTGAGACGGCGCGCATTCATTTCGCTGGCGTGCCGTTGGGCCATGAGTTTACGTCGCTCGTGCTCGCACTTCTTCATAGCGGCGGACATCCACCCAAAACTGAGCAGACGCTGCAGGATCAGATTAAGTCACTCGATGTATCGCTTCGGTTCGAAACCTTTGTCTCACTGTCGTGCAAAAGCTGTCCGGATGTGGTGCAAGCGCTCAACCTCATGGCGGCTCTGAATCCGAATATTGAACACACCATGATCGATGGTGCGTTATTTCAAGATGAAACCGAAGAAAAAGACATTCTGGCTGTGCCGGCGGTGTACCTCAACGGTGAACACTTTAGTCAGGGCAGACTGACACTCAATGAAATCCTAGCAAAAGTTGACACAGGTGCTGCGGAACGGGCGGCAACGGAACTTAATGACAAGGCGCCTTACGACATGCTGGTGCTGGGTGGTGGTCCGGCTGGCGCGGCAGCGGCAGTGTATGCCGCCCGCAAAGGTATTCGCACGAGCCTGGTTGCCGATAAGCTCGGCGGCCAGTTACTCGATACGCTGGGCGTGGAGAATTTTGTCTCCATCAAGCAAACGACCGGCTCCGAGTTAGCCAATAATCTTGTGCAGCACATCAACGACTACGAAGTGGATGTGATCGAAAACCAGCGTGCCAGCGCTTTGACGCGCGGCGATTTTGTCGAAATTGAACTGGAAAGCGGCGCGACCCTGAAAAGTCGTGCAGTAGTGCTTGCCACAGGGGCCCGCTGGCGCGAACTCAATGTTCCTGGTGAACACGAATACCGCGGTAAGGGAGTCGCCTACTGCCCGCACTGCGATGGCCCCTTGTTTAAGGGCAAGCGAGTGGCGGTTGTGGGTGGCGGCAACTCAGGCATTGAGGCGGCGATTGATCTGGCCGGCATCGTTGATCACGTCACTGTGCTGGAGTTTGCCGACAAACTGATCGCCGATGAGGTATTGCAACGCAAGGCGCGGTCATTGCCCAACGTTGACATTATTTTGAACGCGCAAACGACGGAAGTTACCGGCGACGGGAGCCGAGTGAATGGCCTTGTTTATACCGATCGGGTGAGCGGCGAGTCACAAACCGTCACGCTGGCTGGCGTGTTCGTGCAGATCGGTTTGATTCCCAATACCGAGTTCTTGCAAGGGAGTCTTGCTTTGTCTGACCGTGGCGAAATTGAGATCGATGACCGAGGCCAAACTTCGATGAAGGGTGTTTATGCGGCCGGTGATGCCACCACAGTACCTTTTAAACAGATTGTCGTGGCGTCCGGCGCCGGGGCTACGGCCGCGCTCGGCGCATTCGATTATTTGATTCGCGAATCGGCACCGGATCAAGACGTGCAGGAAGACGCCGCTTAGCCCGTTGCGATGTACGGTCAATTGGAGGGTGGTTTTGGCGAGTCGCGTCGCTTAGAGGTCAATGTGCATGACGGGCGCAACGCAATTGACGGTGGGCATGGAAGCCGACCGAGCAATGGCAGAAGGGCTGGTTAACGCCTCTTCCACGGGCTTGCGAGTGTAGTCATTCACCTTGGTCCAAACCGCCAGATCCGAAAGCGCCAGTGCGGCCAGCGCAATAAATAAAAATATTTCCCGTGTCGTAAACATGGTTTTCTCCGGCCGGTTGCGCATGCTCCGGCTAATGCATAGCGATCGGATCGGGGTTAGCCGACGATCGTAGCGACGGTTCGATCGAGGTCGTCGCGTGTTCAAAATGAAGACCGCGTCGCGCAAAGTCACGACATAGATCGGCGGCACTGAGTAAGAACTGTCCCTGAAAGCCCTCGTCGACCAGCGAATTGCAGTACGCTTTGGCATTCATGACATTACCGTCGTACAGCGCATCTAATACCTGCAAGATTGCCTGCTCACGTTGATCGATAAATCGTTGACAGACCGGCGGCCACGTTTTGATCGTTGCGCGCTGCTCCGATAGACAGACGGCGAGCTCGCATAAATTAAGGTAGCCCTGATCGAGCCCGGCCTGCGAAAAGCTTTGCCAAACGCAGGGTAGCGAGGCGGTACGATGACCCGACGCAACGGGATACAAATGCCGCAATCCCCACACCGTTAGCTGTGCGCCAATCGGTAAGGTTAGAAACAATGGAGGCTGGTTAAGGTCGTTCTGGATCAATGGGGTCACCTTGCAACTGCTGTTGACCCCTCGATGTTAATGCGAATGAATCTTATTTACAAGTGAGAATTATTCTCGAATTGATGACATAACGTCTGACCCGTGAACCTGACAGCGCGTCAGCAACCTCGCGTGGCAACCGACCCAAACGGCGGACGGTTCGCTGGACACAATATCTTGTAACCGTTTGATAGCGAACTACTAAATACGGGATTGCAGGCGCCTGTGGGCCGTCTCCCGCCTCGTCCGTACGTACCCAGTCGTCGCCGCGCTGAGTCGGCATGAATTGTTAGGCTCGGCTCTGGGCTGATCGCTGTTGGCACGCGTGTTGCGCGAAAGACCATGGGCGGTCCATGGGATGTCGGATTCCTCTTTAAGAGGGGAAAACCGTCGTCTAAACAGCGACATAAACTCGTCGATAGTCGGTGTTGACGCCCGGTAAATGGCGGGGTCGACGCGATGCACGGTGCGGCGAGTTCATGGCGGTTGTCTTGCGTGCTGAGACTATTCGGCCATAACGCGCGCGATTGCTTCGGGAGTCTTCCAACGCCCGTGCCACAAGCGGCCCACAAACACGATAGCGATGGCGAAAATCATGAAGCAAAATGCGATCCAAGACGCTTTTGCCCCAAGATTCCAGACGCGAATAATCAAAAACTGCGCGACTAACATCGCCCAATGCAACGAGACGGACGCCACCATGATCCATCGAGTGTCTCCTGCGCCGCGCAATATGCCGCTTGATACTAAGATCACGGCATCGGCAACCAGGTAACTGGACAGACCGATCATCATGAAGGCGGTCAACTCACGGATGGCAGTAAAGTCGCCTGTCGGTGGTGCGAAGACTTCGACCAGAGGATAGCGAAACACAATGTACGCTAATGCCAGCACGCCGGCATACAACATGGCGACCGAGAAGGCCGCCGTGGTCACTTCATTGACGCGCGTCATATCGCCACGCCCCACGTAGCGGCCCACCATGCTGATGATGCCGACATTTAGACCGATTAATGGAATGAACGAGAGAATGTCCCAGTTAAAAACGATGGCCGCGGCCGCGCCCTCTGTGATGCCGTAAGACTGGAACATCAACAAAAAGAGATTAAACGCCGCGACATTCAAAAAGAGCTCGAGACCAGAGGGAAAACCGAGCCGCCAGTAGCGTTTAAGAATACGCGGTTCCAATGTGAACGAGCGCATGACGCCAAACGCGTCACGGTGTTTCTTGCGAAAGTAAAACCAGGCGAAGAGCGAAAACGACAAAACGGTGGCGACAACGGTTGAGATGGCCGCGCCGGCAATCCCCAATTCTGGAAAACCGAATTTGCCAAAGGCCATCGCGTAGCACAGCGGCACGTTAATAATGAGCCCAAACACATCGCAGATCATCACAATGTGCGTGCGACCAATGCCTGCGAAATAGGACGATAACACCACTTTAGCAAGCGTAATGAGAATGCCTGACATAAGGATCAGGTAATACACGCGTTCTAAAGCGACCTGTTCGGGTGGGTGATCCATGCTCTCGAACACACCAGCGACCAAAAAGGTGATCAACGTCAGAAACGGCAAGCTCATCAGCGTCATGATCCAGCCCTGCGTCACGACTTTTGTGCACTTTTCGACTTCATCTGCGCCAAGATACTGCGCGGCCATGGCGTTGGCGTAAGAGAGCAACCCGATGAAAAAACTGAAAGAGAAAAAGGCCGCGACGCCACCACCCATTGAGGCGGCGATGTGCACTGGATCGATTTGGGACATGAAATATCGATCAGTGAAAATCATAACGGCGAACGCGCCCTGCGACACTACCATTGGCAGCGCCAGTTTCAGTAGTTCGATCGTGGTGCGTCGATCAAAATAGCGACCGATTGAATTCATGGGTTTGTCACCGCGTGCGTGATGTGGATAGTCGGTTGTTGTCCTCAGGCGTGATTCTACTGCCGGAACACCGAGCAACGCTATCCACAATTACCTTGGCCGTTTTGCTCGATGTGCCGAGCATAAAAAGGCGTGATGGTGTCCGCTCACCCGCGCGTACTGATACGGCCGAGCGATCGCCGTGACCGATCACGGGGTCAACAATCAAAAAGAGTGGGCACAGGGTTCAGTGGTATGGGATAAACCGCCAAACAGCGTGCGATATCTCGATGCGTTGTCGTTTGGGTGGAGGCAGGAGGCGACACAAAAGGCGGCGCCAACGGAGTTCGGTGTCTGGCAGGGAAGCCGTGTCGCGTCGTTCGAGCCGCGTCATGAATGCGAACCACTCAGTAGTGATGGTAGGCCTGTGCTGTCGGACTGCTGAGGCGATAGGGCCAACGGTATAGCGTTGCAATATCGTCACAAATTGTCACAACAAAACGTTGGTGTGTGGCCATAGGGTAACGCCACATTCTGTGACGATCTGCCTAACGTAAGTGCATCGCTAGAACCGAAAGGCGTTTCGGGGTTGATCGCTTAAACAGCGTGAATACAGCGTTTTACGCTCCCCCGATATTCGTCGCCATAAGACAAGCGGTGTGCAGCAGGCAACGTCGCTTCTTATCCACAACGGCTTGGCGATAGCTCAATCGACAGGGAGAGAGGCAAGTTTAGTCGCTTGAGATATGTAAAACGGACGCTGTTTTGCTGACGAAATATGTCAACATTACAGTGCAGGTCACAAAAGATCCGCCCTAGGGAATGGCGCGATCGAATAAGAATTTGGGTACAGATTATGGCTTTTCAAATCGCATTAGAAGCGGCGCTTGCGCCTTTTATTTTCTTTGGTTGTGAGGTCGCTGCACTGGATCACAATACGATGCAACGGGCGTCGGATGTGGGCTCGAGCGAGTGCGTGGTGGCACAACCGTTGGCGGCCATTGATCGATTGAACACCGCTCGTTTAGGGGCCTGTTCCATCACAGGGCAGTCGGCCAGCAAACAGCCAGTTAATAGTCCGATCGGTTCACCGCACATCGGTGACCTGCCCGGAGGCAATTTGGGCGGTGTATTTACCGGCTCGCAACCCGGTGGCGCGATCAACCCTGCACCGCCTGGTGTTAATGCGCCTGCCGTCACCCTCATCGCTAATCCCAGCACGATTCAGACCGGACAAACCGCGATGCTGGTTTGGGAAGGACGCAACGTGGACCGGTGCGTTGGCGGAGGCGGCTGGTCCGGCGAACGTAACACGACTGGCACCGAGTCGACGACAACGCTTTCTGACGACACCACTTACACGCTTCGCTGTGATGGGCCGAACGGTCAAATAGTCGGCAGCGTGGTGGTTAACGTATTTAATCCTAACCCACCACCCACGCTGAGCTTTAGTGCCAATCCGGCGACCATCGATGGCGGCACGGCGTCGACATTGTCCTGGTCTGCCAGTAACGCGGATTTTTGCGTGGCTAGCGGCGGTTGGAGCGGTATGCAAACCCTGGTTGGTTCGCAATCGACCGGTGCACTCAACGAAACGAGCACCTACACATTGGCATGCGCCGGATCCGGTGGGTGGGTGTCCGACACCCTTGTCGTAACGGTCGATGGGGCACCTGCGCCGCCCGCGGTGTTTGCCAAAAATTCGATCGATACGGATCGAGCCCCGTGGGGTAAGAACTTAGCTGACGTCGACGGGGATGGCGAACTCGATATCCTGACCGGCGGTGGTTTACTGGGCTCGGATGTGTACTGGTATCGCTCGCCGAATTGGGAGCGTTTTCAGATCGGCTCCGTTGGTGGAGGTGACGATCTTCAGGCCGGTGACATCAACGGCGACGGCGCAATCGATATCGTTGTCAATCGGGACCCGATTGCGTGGTATGAAAACCCCGTTGGCTCGGGCGGTAACGTTGAAGATCCATGGCTGGCCCATACGATCGTACCCTATCGCTCGCACGACATTGCACTGGTTGATATGAATAGCGACAACAAGCTCGACGTGGTCGTTCGTTTCGCTGGGGTCACGTTTGGCACGACGCGGGTGTTTCTGCAAGGCGCAACGCCAGATACCTGGACCACGGTGATTCTCAGTAACGATTCCAACGGCACGGGCGGACTGAAAGTGGCTGACATTGATGATGACGGTAAACCGGATGTCCTCGGCGACGGCTATTGGCTGCGGCAACCGGATGGCGATATCACGGTTGGCGGTGACTGGCAGCGTTACCCGATCGGTGACTGGCCGGCCGGTTCAAGTATCGACGCGGCCGATCTCAATGGTGACGGCAACATCGACGTAACGCTCGCGGTGTCGGAAGTGGGAGTCGGCGAATTTTCGTGGTTTGAAGCGCCCGATGATCCACTGACCCAGCCCTGGATTCGACATGTGATTGACAGCTCGGTGGAAGACGTTCATCGACATCACCTTGTCGATCTGAATAACGATGGTCAGCTCGATATTCTGTTTGCCGAGATGTTCCAGTCACAAACCGATCGCGTTGGTGTGTATTACAATGACGGTAACGCGGAAAGTTGGACGCTTGATATTCTTGAAACGCATGCGTCGCACAACCTCGCCATCGGGGATATCGGAAACGATGGCGACATCGACTTTCTGGGGTCTAACTGGCAGCTCAATGCGCCTGCGGGTGGTGATATATTCCTTTGGATTAACGAGTCTAACTGATTCACGCAAAACCTCGCTTAGAAAAACGCCCGCGTCGCGGGCGTTTTTTTATGCGTTGACTCAGTGTTAAAAGTTCGAGCCTTACCGTGTCCGTGGGGTGGCGCTCCGATTGACGTTCGCAGGTTAAGCGCGTTCGGACTGTGTGGTCAGGATGAGCCCATAACCTGGACCTAAGCGGCAAGTTCGAGCTCAAGCTGCTCGAGTGACTTGCCACGCGTTTCGGGCATGAGCCAAACCATCAGCATAAGAAATACTACGGCCGAGGCGGCGTAAAGCATAAAGGTACCGGCACTACCCAGCGTCGCCAGCTCCCATGGGAAAACGAATTGCACCAGCCAGGATACGCCGCTGTTCACCGTTCCCATTAGGGCAATGCACAGCCCTCGAATTCGGTTTGGGAAAATTTCAGAAAACAACACCCACATCACGGGGCCCAACGAAAAGGCGAACGATGCGACGAATCCCATAATGCCAATTAGGATGATATTGGCGTTCATGTGGACGGCGGCTTGAATAATGGCGGCCTCGTGTTTGACCAGTGCGGTTTTTCCAATGACGGCTTCCGCCGCGGCTTTAAAGGCAACATCATTTTCAAAGCGCTGCCCGACAAGTGGCTCAAGGCCGCTGAGGCTGTGTTGATCCGACAGCATGACAAATTGCTCGATCGGAAGCTCATAGTACGCGGCATAAAACCCATACGCCGCCAGCGCCATACTGACCGCGACGCCCGCCAGCCCAGCGAGCATTAACGGTTTACGGCCAATTTTATCGATCAAGGCGATCGCCAGTAGCGTGAATACGACATTGATGAGACCGACATAGGTTGCTTGGGCAAACGCGGCATTTGTTCCAACACCACTTTGCTCAAAGATAGTCGGCGCATAAAAAAACACGACATTTATGCCGCTGCTTTGTTGCGCAACCCCCGCTATGAGTCCAATCACAAGTACTCGTCTCAGTTCGGGGCGAAACAGGTCGCGAATTTTTCCGATCAGCCGATCCGTAGCATCCACGGAACTGGCAGCGATGCGCTGCACGAGATCGTCGATCTGTCCGGCTGGTGCGATCCGCGCTAATATTCGGCGCGCCTCGTCGGTACGGTTCTGCAGCACGAGATAGCGCGGGCTTTCGGGTGCGAGCAGCATAAAAAAGAAATACGCCAGTGCAGGTAGCGCCTCCAATCCAAGCATATAGCGCCAGGCGTTGTGTTCGAGTGATAGCGCTAACGCCAGGTCGGACTGGCCCTGGCTAAGATTTAGAATGAAGTAGTTAGCAAAGTATGCGGCGGAAAAACCGACCACAATATTGAGCTGATTGATCGATACCATGCGACCACGAAGATGCGCCGGTGCTAGCTCCGCAATGTAGATGGGCGCTAGCATCAGCGTACCGAAGGCCAGCCCGCCAATAAATCGGGCAATCAAAAGCGTAGTGGCATCGGGAGCCAGTGCGGACGCCACTGCAGACACTGAGTAAAGCACAGCAAGTCCGAGCATGACTTTTTTACGGCCGATGTAGTCTGCCAACGGCCCAACAACGAGTGCCGCGACTATCGCCCCCAAACTGGGTGCACTGACAATGGCGCCAATCCACCATTCGTTTAGCGCAAAGTCATTGCTGACAAAGCCGACGACGCCGGAAATGACGGCGGCATCAAAACCAAACAGAAAACCGCCAAGTGAAATGATCGTTGCGTAGAATAAGGCGGTGCGGTCGGTGGGGTTCATCGAAACGAGTTCCGGTGGTCGCGGTAAGGCGGGCGATGCTAGTCGTGTTCAGCCACACTGTAAGTGTCTACAATTCGAACTTCAATACGTCGGTTATGGAATAGATAATGAACACCCATTCGCTTCCTGATATCCACGCTTGTGAAATCGTATCGCACTCGGGTCTGCGCCTGAGGGTACTGAATCTTGGAGCTACCTTGCAGTCAGTCGAGGTGCCGACGCACGCCGGTGTTCTAAGCGCAATACTCCAACATGAGCGGATCGACAACTATCATACGGACACTGTCTTTCTGGGTAATACGATTGGACGCTATACCAACCGCATTAAGGCCGCGAATTTTGCGTTGGATGGGAAAGCGGTCTTGCTGGATGCCAATGAAAACCCGGCAGGCAATTGCCTACATGGCGGTGACTGGGGGTTTCATCGGCGTTATTGGTCGCTTGAGCGTGCGCCTGATGGTCAATCCATCACCTGTTTTTATCGGTCGGCGCACGGTGAATGTGGTTTTCCCGGAAATCTCGATGTGACGGTCACGTATCGACTCATCGGGGAGTATGGTTTTGGCATCGAATTTGAAGCTCATACCGATCGCGATACGGTGGTGAGCTTAACTAATCACGCTTATTTCAATCTTGATTTAATCCCAACAACTATCGATACGCATTCGCTCGCTGTGTATGCAGGCGCCTATACGCCCACTGATAAACACCTTATTCCAACCGGGTCGATCTGCGATGTGTCGCACACCCGATTCGATCTGCGTGAGCAGTCCTCGCTCGATCGTGCGGAAAATGCTGGTGTGTTCGATCACAACTTTGTGTTACCAAACGTTGGCGGGCGATTGCAGCGGGCGGCGGAACTGCGCGGCGCGGACGGTATCGGCATGGTGTTTTACACAACCCAACCAGGTCTGCAGGTCTATACCGGGGAGTATCTGACAGAGCCGTTTGTGCCGCGTCAGGGCCTTTGCCTTGAGAGTCAGTGTTTTCCTGATTCCCCAAATCAGGCTGACTTTCCCAGCGCCGTGGTGCGTGCCGGTGATACCTACCGGGCGAACAACGTCTACGAATTTTCGGTCGGAACCCTTTAACGCCGTAGCGATCCAAAGACAGGCGCGCCAGAAACTACTGCCGATTTTAGGCCAGTCTGCGCATCGAGGGTGTCGCACGCGCGTTCATACAGGGGGCAATATGGATAAGATTAAGTGGACGGCGTTGCTGCTAGTGCTGCTAAGCGCGGGTTTGTTGATTTTACAACAGAGCAAAGTTGGCGATTCGGGGCAGATTGCATCGGATAATGTGCTGGTGACGACGTATCTTGAGGCGGATCAACGTTGGCGCGACAGGCTTGAGGAAATCAGCGCCGGGCCGGGCACCTATGAAGAAAAGGATCCTCAGCTGGAAGTGGTGCGACAACAACGGCCGGATGCAGAGCCGGCTGTGTCCGCTGCGATACGCTTAACACAGTCCGATGCGTCGCTTGACGACAAGACGCGCGCTGCCGATTTTTTAATCTATCGTGCGCAAGGTGCGGAACATCGCGATGAGGCGATTCTCAAAGGCATGAAGGCCATGGCCAAGCTCGACGCCGATTATTCGGAATGGCAAAAGGCGCTGCTTCTTGCCGATATCTACATGCCTCCGGGATTCAACACAACACTGGATGCGTTCTTCGAAGAATTCGACACGTACGTGTCACAGCCTAACGCACGCGCCGCGGCTCGCTATCATGCCGCTATGCGACGCATGATGCTCGCCAATCGAGGCGACGAAGCGGTGGAGGTTCGCGCGGCGCATCGTGCGCGGGCGCTCGAGCTGGCGCAGGGATTGAGTGTGGGGGTAGAGAACGACACATTAATGAGGCGACAGCCCCCTGATCAAAAGGGTGAGCGTCAGCCTTATCCGACCTTTTCGGTTGCGGAGAAAGAGTTACTGTTTTTGTTGAACGCGGTGACGCTGGGTCAGCCTCTACCTAACGTCGAACAACCCGCGATCGAGGGTCACACAGATTCACTGGCCGCGTACCGAGGCCGCACGGTGCTGCTGGATTTTTGGGCGACCTGGTGTTCGCCGTGCATCGACGCGTTGCCAACCCTCGACACGTTAAAAGCCGAACTTCCCGATGAGAAGTTTGAAATTATCTCCATCAATACAGACGCAGAGTTGGAAACGCTGAGCCGTTTTCTAAACGAACGGCCAATGCCATGGGTACATTGGTATGTGGGCGAATACTCCCCTTGGTTGCAGCAGTGGTCGATCCGCGGCTTCCCCACGTATATGCTCGTTGACGGTGAGGGTGTGTTGGTGGCCAAGCAGCATGGGATTAATGACGAGTTTCTGACGCTGGTGCGCGATACAGCCTGCCGCGGTACGTCCGGAGTATGTTGAACGAAGATGTTCAATTGCTTACACACCGATCTGTGTTGACGTGTCGAGGGTCGTTGCGTGGAGAGGTGATTGACGCGGGGATAGGGTAATATGCGCGGCCTATGAGTGCACAGTTTTTATCCATCACGAATGTGATCGTCATTGGGACCTGCATCATTTCCTTTGCGTTGATGAACAATCAAGAAGGAAAGGCGGCCTTAATTTTCCATCCGGTCACCATTCGGCAGAATAATCAATGGTACCGTTTCTTAACGTCCGGCTTAATCCATGGCGATGTTTGGCATCTGCTGATCAATATGTTTGTTCTTTGGTCGTTCGGAAACGCGGTCGAACGCTTGTACTACCCCTATTTTCTCGGCGAAAACAGCGGATTGTTGTTCCTCATCTTGTACTTTGGCGGTGTCATTGTGGCGTCGGTGCCGAGCTATCTTCGTCATGCCAATGATGCGCGATATGCGGCGCTAGGGGCGTCAGGAGGCGTATCGGCGGTAGTCTTTGCCATTATTTTGTTTGCCCCTTGGGATAACTTGTATTTGTATGGCGTAATTGCGATACCGCAGATTCTTGCGGGTGGGGCCTATCTGTATTATTCGTGGTACCAAGATAAGAACGGCCATGACAACATCGGGCATATGGCTCATTTCACTGGAGCGATATGGGGTTTCGCCTTCACGGTTTTGATGAATACGCAGTTGTTTGGTCGTTTCGTCGGCCTGACGCTACAGGGACCTGACTGGGGATAGTGCTGATCGGCCTTCCGCACGGATAGAGCCCTCGGCGATCTGAACACCTCCGCTGCCAAGGTCAGTCGCGTTCTGGTCGCGGAACATCGCGCGGCCGGTTGAGCGTCGATGAATGAACTCGATACGCTCATCATTTACTTTTACGGAACCATCACCATGAGCATATTTAATCGAAGAGGAGTCATTTGCGGAGCGATGTTGGCGATTTGCGGGCCAGGCGTTGTTCAAGCCGAGGTCGTGACCTCATCCGACACGCATTACGTACTCAAACACGAAGGGAAATCGACGCTTGAACCTCAAGCACTTTGGCGCAAGCTCATTAAACCCGCCACCTGGTGGCACCCGGATCATACGTATTCGGGTGACGCGACCAACCTCTCGCTCGCCGCTATCGCTGGCGGGGAATGGCGGGAGGATTGGGCCGGTGGCTCTGTCTTACATGGGAAAGTGGTCTTGGCGTTACGCCATAAGACGCTTCGGCTTGAAGCGCCTTTTGGCCCATTGCAGGAACTCGGTGCTTACGTTATTTGGACCATCACCCTGACGCCGAATGATGGTGGCTCCAACGTGGTGTTCGAGGAACGGGCAGTCGCGCCGATGGGCTCGGCGCTCGATTCGTTGGCACCGGTTGTGGATGGTGTTAAGGCCGAGGCGATGAGCCGACTGGTCAACGAGTAGCTCATAGTCAAACGGTTGGGCTCCTTCTTTCGAAGGAGCCGTTTCCGCCCTCATGTGATGGTTTGCTTACACACTTTCGGTTGCATGTTGATACTGAATCGGGTCGTTTGATCCCACGTCGAATCATGCCGCGATTCACGCTTAATCCGGCTAATACTCCGCCGCGCGAACAAGACCCACAATGCCTTATGCACGCCTAAGCGCTAACTAACATGCGCGTAATCCGAGAGAGGATTGCGTTGAATCTTAGGGGAATTCATGCGCGTATTTTCTCGGGGTCTTACACGTTGTGTCGCCATCCTCGCGACACGGAATGCCATATCAGATCAATCGATATGGCCGAAACACTGGGTTAAAAGTTCACCGTAAACGCCAGCGACACAACCGGGTAGTGCTCGTAGTCACTGATGGCGTCCTCTAGCTCTTGACGCTCAACGTCAAGCTCGTTTTGAAAGGTGGGGTCCGTGGCGATCGGCCCTGTCGCGTTCACAACCACATTGGCGTCGCCTTGAAATAGCACACCCGCGTCCAGACTAATGCCCACTGTGTCCGCGACCCGAAAATCAAGACCGACGCCGGCGTAGGGCGCCACACTGTCAAACTTGCTACGCGCCTCAAGGCGGCCCAGATCGGCGGCTTGATAAGTCGTGCTACCGATAACGAATGAATCACCATCACGGCTATTTAAGACCACTTCATTGCCGTTGGAGAAGACACCTGCCGTAACGCGAAATGGGCTGAGCGGCATGCGTAGATTAGCGGTTACAAAGCCGGTGCTCAGGTCGAGCTCACCATCATAGGCAATGCCGGCTTCGTCGCGACTGTCTTCATAGGAAAAGGCGTTGTAGCCTGCGCGTAGATCGAGATAGGGAACGGGCCGCCAGGTCGCTTCGAGCCCCAGGCCTAAGGTGCCGGCTTTGACGCCGAACCATAGGTCATCGTCGGCGGCGGCGTGTGCACCGACGCCCAGAGTGAGGGCGGCGGCGAGTAGAATCTTCTGCATGTTGGAACTCCGATTGGCGTGGATCATGCGTTGAGTGTACAAATCCTGTCGCCCGAAAATGTCGACTCCATCTCACTTTCCATCACGCAGTGTGACGTAGAACCATGTCCATTACGTGCAGCCATAAAGACTCAGTGTTGTGCGCAACCATTAAGTCAAGCCAATGCCTAGGCGGGCAGTAGTGTTGCCATTGGGAACCACGCGCCGAGAGCGTGATAAGATGTAGAGGATGACGTAGGGGGAAGCGATATGCCTGAGATAATTCCACTCGGCTGGTTTCATACGATTGTGGGTATTGCAGCGTTGCTCAGCGGCGCCGCCACACTCATCCGTTATAAAGAAATCGGTGTGCACACGCGCACCGGTCAATTTTACTTGCTCGCCACATTGATCACGGCTGCAACGGCACTGGCGATTTTTCAGCACGGCTTTTTTACGCCAGCTCATGGTTTAGCGGTGCTGACGCTGATCGCGTTGGCTGTGGGGACGGTTGCCGCCGTATTCAAGCCGATCGGCGGCTGGTCACGCTATCTGCAAGCCTTGGCGTTTTCGGGCACGCTGCTGTTTCACTGTATTCCCGCGATCACGGATGCCTTGCTCCGCTTACCGGTGGGTGATCCGATTCTCGATTCAATCGAGAGCCCCGTGCTTAAGATGGCCTATCTTGGGTTGCTCGTCTTGTTCTTGATTGGGATTGCCTTTCAGTTTCGCTGGATCGCTCGAAATAACAAAGAAACGAGCGACGTAGCAGCCACAGTCGCGACGGGATAATGGGTATGACAGACCCATCACTCGAGGCGCTGGAGCATATGCTAAGTGCCTGGAATGAGCAGGATGGCACCAAGCTGCGGGGACACCTTGAACGAGCGCTTACCGACGATGTGCACTTTGTCGATCCATCGATCGATCTCCACGGCATCGACGCATTTGAGCAAAACGTTCGGTCGGTACATGCGCGACTACCGGGCGCGCGGTATCTACGCACCAGTCGTGTGGATGCTCAGCATAACTGGTGTCGTTATCATTGGGCGATTGAGCACAACGGTGTGACCGTTATTGAGGGGTTTGACACAACCGAATTGCGCGACGGGCGCGTAAGTCGGGTGGTGGGATTTTTCGGTCCACTGCGTATTGAGCGTTCTTCCAATTCGTAACCAACTGAAAAAACTAAAGATTCGAATAACCGTCTAAGCGTGCGACGACCATTCGTCGGTGACAACGTTGTCAGGGGTGCGCTATTCTTTGACGGAATACGAACCTGACCGTACTGCGAAAACAATAATGAGAAGACACATGCTGGCGGTGTGCCTGCTGGGATTCGCCACGAGCGCCTGGGCCACCGATAACGACGGCGATGGTGTGCCCGACGCCATCGATAATTGTCTTTACGTAGCGAATCCCGATCAGCGCGATACCGATGCTGATTGGATCGGCAACGCGTGCGATGCCGATATCGATAACAATTGCGTGGTCAATTTTCTCGATCAAGCGGCGTATGCCGCGAACTTCTTTCAGTCAGGGGATTTGCCTACCGACAATAACGGGGACGGTGTCACCAACTTTCTCGATTTCATCGTGTTGCGTGATCAGTTTTTTGCGAGCCCCGGACCCAGCGCGCTATTCGGCGCGTGCAATTTCTCCAGCGAACTCGATGCGACGGCGACATCGGACTCTGAATTACAGCCGTCGGGGTTGGCGATCGACAATAATATGGCGACTCGCTGGGAGTCCGTGCACGGTGTCGATCCGGTGGTGCTGACTCTGGATCTTGGGCTCAGCTATGCACTAAGCCATGTCGATATTCACTGGGAAGCGGCCAATGCAGGCAGCTATTTGATTGAAGCGTCGAATGACGGCCAAACTTGGACGGCATTGTCCGCTCAATTTGGCGGTCAGTTCGGTGACCGCACCGATACGGTGACGCTGAGCGGCTCGTGGCGTTATGTGCGGATGAACGGACAGACACGCAGTCCGGGTAATGTCTACGGTTATTCGATTTGGGAAATGGATGTGTATGGTGATGTTGATAGCGGCTTTACTGTCGATGTCGACGCCGACAACGATGGCGTAGTAGACGCGCTGGATGCGTGTCCCAATACGCCTCCCGGGGTAACTGTGGATGCTCAGGGCTGCCAAATCGTCGTGCCGATGGTCGAAGTGAGCGTCGACAATGCCATTTTGGTAGGCGGTGCCGGTTCAAGCCGACCCGGGTTTGCGTTGTATGTCTTTGATGACGATGTGGGCAGTTCAGGCAGCACGTGCAATGAGGCGTGCGCGGTCACATGGCCGCCCTTGCTGCTCGAAGACGGCATCCCCAATGGCGCCGCGGGATTGTCGTTTATTACGCGAGACGACGGCACTTCACAAATAACACATCAGGGACGACCGCTTTACTTTTACGCCAATGATTTGATCTCAACAGATAGGAACGGCCAGGGCGTGGCAGGCGTATGGTGGTTGGTCGATTACACGACGGCGTATGATCCGCTATTTGATGCGTTCACCCCGCTTGAACCGGCGTTGCAGGACGATACGCCATCGGCGCTGATTACACGTTTTTCTGACCGGGCTCGGGATCGCCATGCGCGGGAAGATCAGTTTCAAGCCTACGATCATTACCTTTCGTTTTACTGGGAACACCGTACGGCGGCGGTTGAAATAATCGATCCCATCGGCAAAGGCGGTAACACCATTACTTTTAACGTGACCACACAGTGGCCGTTGAGTCCCATCGAAGCGGAGCTTCGCTTTTTCTACCGCGGTTTAAACACGGTGGCGGAATACCACAACAACGGTGTGATGAGCCTTGTGAGTCCAAACCAATACACGCGATCAGTGAGTTGGAATAACAAGACCAACGCGCCGCTTCAGGTTGGCGATCGACTGGAGTTTGAGCTCAGTCAGTTTTTGCAAGGGGTTCCAAACGGCCGCAACAATTACTACGGCACTGCGTTTCTCTACATTGTGGGGCAGGGGCTGGTGCCATGGGAGGCGCGCGGCGAATTTGGCAACCCGGCAACCGAACGTGAAGACTCCTACCCGATACCGCTCGTCGGCTGGTCAGGCGGTGACGGCACAGTGTCGTATCAATATTCGAACGAACCCGACAACTACTTTTTGCAGATGCCGACCAATTTGTCAGACGTCAACGGTCAAGTATTTGTCGAAGGCCGTCGTGTCCATCACACCGACTTTGGCGATGGTACGCACAATGAGGCTCCAGATAACGCAGCCTTCCCGGCGCTGGCCGGTGCGCTGGGCAATCACTATGTCAATCGTTCGTGCGTGTCGTGTCACACACGCAATGGACGAGCGCTGCCACCGGATACTGGCGTCGCATTATCGCAGTACGTTGTGTCGGTGAGCGATGAATTTGGGCAGCCGCATCCTGATGTTGGAGCAGTGTTGCAACCGCTATCCACCACACCGGGAACCGAAGGCTCAGTGCAGATTGCGAGCTGGACACAAAGCGATGGATTGCGATCGCCCAATTTTCAGTTTAGCGGCGTGCAGCCACAATACTTCTCCGCGCGCATCGCACCACAGCTTGTTGGGTTGGGCCTACTCGAGGCGATCGATGAAGCGGATTTGGAAGCGCTTGCCGATCCAGATGACACCAATAATGACGGCATTTCAGGCCGCCTGCGGATCGTGAACGATGCCGTCACCGGTCAAGCGCGCGTTGGGCGTTTTGGCTGGAAAGCCTCGCGGGCGAGTGTACGTGATCAAGTCGCGTCGGCGCTCAACACCGACATTGGTGTGCTCACGTCTGTTGAACCTCAGCCGGATTGCGGTGCGGCTCAAACCGACTGCGGTGCGTCAGTCGAGGAACTCAGTGATGACAATCTTGATAAGCTCACGGCATATATCGCGCTGCTTGGCGTTCGCGCGCGCCGTGACTTGGGCGACCCAGAGGCGCTGGCGGGTGAAGCATTGTTTGCATCGGCTCAGTGCAACCGCTGTCATGTCGAGACTTTTGAGACCACGGCTTTTCACCCCCATGCCGAATTGCGCGGCCAGACCATTCACCCGTACACCGACTTGTTGCTTCACGATATGGGTGATGGACTGGCAGATACACTGGTTGAAGACGGCGCGACGCAACGCGAATGGCGAACACCGCCCTTGTGGGGTATTGGTTTAACCGCCGGCGTCAGTGGTGGTGAAGCCTATCTGCATGACGGACGCGCCCGTAGCTTGCATGAGGCCATTCTTTGGCACGGTGGCGAAGCCGAGACCGCACGCGCTGCCTACGAGGCAATGTCTCAGACGGATAAGGACGCCCTGTTGGTGTTCTTGCGTTCGTTGTAATCGGCCGGCGTTGCGCTGACTTGAGTCGCGATGCTGATGTCGGTGGGCGATAGTCGAAGACGTTAGGCGAGCGTAAGGAAGGAGTCGTGATCTTGAGCGTGAAGTTAGCCCTGAAGCTCCGATTTCAAACACGAAATGCGCGAAAAGGCGTGGTTGTTTTTACGGGTTTGAATGAGTGACTAAATCGCGGACTTAGCGTCGGCGAACAAACCAATCAAGTTCATTGCCATGGTGGCGGCTGCTAATGCGGTGATCTGACTCACATCATAGGCGGGTGCAACTTCTACCACGTCGGCACCGACAAGATTAATGCCTCTGAGGCCGCGCAAGATCTGTTGCGCCTCCATTGTCGTCAAACCGCCAATCACGGGCGTGCCGGTACCGGGTGCCATTGACGGGTCAATGCCATCGATGTCAAAGGTGAGGTATACCGGTCGTTTGCCCACTGTTTCGATCACTTTCTGAATGACGACTTCAACACCGACGCGCCGTACGCGCTCGGCACTGATTACATTGAAGCCGTGCGAGTCTTCGTTGTAAGTGCGAATACCGATTTGCGTCGAGTGCTCCGGCGCGATGAGCTGTTCGTTAGCCGCGTGATAGAACATCGTGCCATGGTGCAAAGACTGTTTGTCTTCAGACCAAGTGTCACTGTGCGCATCGAAATGGACCAACGCCAGAGGTTCGCCGATATGTGTTGCCAGCGCTTGCAGTACCGGATAGGAAGCAAAGTGATCGCCACCCAGCATGAGCGTTTTGACGTGCTGTGCATGAATCTTAGCAAACTCTGCACGAATCGCGTCGGGCACCGTATGTGGCTGTCCATGATTAAAATAGACGTCGCCATAATCGATGACCGACAGCCGTGTAAACGGATCGTAATCCCACTCATGCACCCGATCCCAAGCGACCATCGACGACGCCTCACGAATAGCGCGTGGTCCTAAGCGGGCACCGGGGCGGGAACTGGTGGCAAGATCAAATGGAACACCCACGACAGCGACATCTGCGCCATCGAGCGTTTTGGTATAGCGTCGGCGGGCGAAACTTAAGGCACCCGAGTAAGTGGGTTCCTCAACGGTGCCGGAACCCGTCTCACGCGTGAACGCCAAATCCGTTTTCGAGGGATGATCGCTCATGACCGCGCTAACAACACCTCTTTATCAATCTGGTCGTCACACCGCGCCGCGCCGGGCCTCGAGCTGCGTACGAATATCGTTGGCACGATCTTCGGTGAGTGAGTACGACCAGATCGCCCAAATCGCGATGGCCGATGCGGCGGCAGGAATTAACACGTCAAACAAACGCAATAGCAAGAGTGTTTGCTCGGTTTGATCGCCACCCAGGTCTACATCGAATCCGGTCGCATTGAGAAGGAAACCACTGGCACCGAGTGCGGCGGCCATGCCGAGTTTAACGACCCACCAAAATATTGAGCCGTACATGCCCTCTCGGCGTTCTTGTGTTTGGAGTTCGTCGTAATCGACCACGTCTGCAATCATTGACGGCATGAGTGTAAACAAGCCGCCCAGTCCGAAGGCAATAAGCGGTGCTGGCACCAGGATGAGCCAAGGAATCTCGGGGTTATAGCAAAACCACTTGAGTAAGTAGCCGACAATGGAAATACCAGTGGTGACAAAAAACACTTGGCGTTTGCCGTAGCGCGGACCAAATTTAGTGATGGCGGCGATAATGAAAAACGTGGACACGGCGCCGATGGCACCCGCATGGCCCACATACTCAGACCCTGCTTTGGTGTCGCCGCCAAACACATAATAAATAATCACGTAGGACTGAAATGCCGCAATTAGCATAAAGCCGTTAAAGACCAAAAAGGTGGCGACCGCGAGTTTGAGAAAGGGCTTGGACTTCATCGTTGTCATGAACCCTTTGAAAAACTCAGCAATCTTGGTGCCAATTGAGGATTTGGTCGAACTACCATCGCCGCTGTCGACGAAGCGTTCGTGTAAAAACAGAGCCGGCAATACGCCGAGCGACACGACCACAATCGCAATCACAATCGACAATCCGGCTGCCCCATCGACCATGTCGTCAAAATACCGCTCGTTTTGCATGATGAGCAGGAAGTAGGGCGCGATCACATATGGAATTTGGCCAATAAAATTCTGCACGCCCATCAAACGAGTGCGTTCATGGTAGTCGGGTGTGAGTTCGTAACCTAGCGCGACCCACGGCGTGACGAAGATGGTGTAGGCAAGATAAAAGAGCAAAGAGCCGATCAAAAAGTACCAAAAATAGTACGACTCGCTTCTTGCCTCGGGTAGCTGCCATAACAGTGCAAAGACGATGGCCACCAAAACGGCGCCGCAAAAAATATACGGTCTTCGTCGTCCCCACCGCGAACGTGTATTGTCTGAGATATAGCCCATCAGTGGATCGGTTAGCGCGTCGGTCAGTCGGGGCAGCATGCCCAATAGTCCGACCAGTGCTGGATTCATGCCAAGGCCGAGATTGAGCACAATCATCATGCCGCCAATCGACGCGGCGAGCAGATTGTTGACGAACGCCCCGGCGCCGTAGAGAACCTTCTGAATAAACGGGATGCGATCAGCGGGCGCGGTGGTGTGTTCCTGGCTCATGCTTTTTCTCTTGTTAAACCGAGGTTGAATCTGTACGTGCACGCATCGTGTGTCAAATTGACAGCGCTGTCAAATATTGCTAAAACGGCCCAACTCCGCTGCACGCCACACATCTTGTTGCCCGTCCGCGGGCGATTGCTTTGCTGCGCGTCTACGACATGAATGCACATCTTTCCTCAAGTCACTCTCCCCATGACCAACGCATTACTGCGCAGGCGCAAACGCTGCTGGCGCAAATGACGCTCAACGAGAAAATTGGTCAGATGAATCAAGTTCACGCGTGCGATGGATTTGCGCCGGATTATTTAGGCGACGAAGTGCGAGCCGGCGCGATCGGTTCGGTGATAAATGTCGAGGATCCCGCTGCCATCCGTGAATTGCAGCGGTTGGCCGTCGAGGAGAGTCGACTCGGTATTCCACTGCTGGTCGGTCGCGATGTGATTCACGGCTTTCGTACGATTTTGCCTATTCCACTTGGCCAGGCGGCGAGTTGGAATCCGTTGCTGATTGAACGCGGCGCGCAGGTGGCGGCCAGCGAGGCGGCCACGGTGGGGATCAACTGGACGTTTTCACCCATGGTGGATTTGGCGCGCGATCCCCGGTGGGGCAGGATCGCAGAGAGTTTTGGCGAAGATGTCTTTTTGAATCAATGCTGCACGCGCGCGATGGTGGAGGGCTATCAAGGGAATAATTTAACGGATGCCGGATCGATTGCCGCTTGCGTTAAACACTTCGCCGGCTATGGCGCCGTTGAAAGCGGGCGTGATTACGCAACAACTCTGGTGCCTGAACTGGAGTTGCGCAGTGTTTATCTTCCGCCCTTTCAGGCCGGTGTCGACGCGGGTGCCCTGTCAGTGATGACCTCGTTCAGCGATTTGAACGGCGTGCCCGCCACTGGCAACGCGTTTTTATTGCGCAATGTGTTGCGGGAGGAATGGCAGTTCGATGGAATTACCCTCAGCGATTGGGATTCGGTACGACAGTTGACCATTCACGGCGTGGCCGAGAACGAACGAGATGCGGCGCAACAAGCGGTCGTGGCCGGCGTCGACATGGAAATGGAGGGGCGATCCTTTTTGCGGCACCTCGAATCACTTGCCAATGATGGTCAGGTCGAGATCGAGCGCATTGATGAAGCCGTGCTCAATATTCTCTCGGTCAAACTCAAGCTGGGCTTGTTTGAACAACCGTATGCGCGACGGGACGAGCTTCCGCCCGTTCTTGATGGGCACGCGCTCAACGTGGCCCAAGAACTGGCGACACAGAGTGCGGTGCTGCTAAAAAATGATGAGGCACTGTTACCGCTCAATTCGGCCAAGCCGCTGAAAGTGGCCGTGCTCGGGCCGCTTGCGGATGCGCCGTACGAGCAATTGGGCACGTGGATTTTCGACGGAGACGCGAACGACTCGGTCACGCCATTAATGACGCTTCGCGACCGGTCGAATCTTGCGTTAGCCGTTGAGCCGGTGTTCGCCCATTCGCGCGACCGGGATCGGTCGAGGTTTGATGCAGCCGCGGAGTGCGCCGCCTCAAGTGATGTGGCGCTGCTGTTTTTAGGTGAGGAATCGATTCTCTCTGGAGAAGCCCATTGCCGGGCGAATATTGATCTACCTGGTGCGCAGGCGGAACTGGTGGCGCGCCTGCGTCAAACCCAAACACCGCTCGTGGCCGTCGTGATGGCGGGTCGACCGCTGACACTGTCGAACATTCTAGGCAATGTGGATGCACTGCTTTATGCCTGGCATCCCGGCACGATGGCAGGCCCAGCACTGGTCGACTTGCTGTTTGGCGAGGCGGTGCCATCAGGTAAACTCCCGGCCACTCTGCCGCTGATGGTCGGACAGATTCCGATCTACTATAACCAGAAGAACACCGGTAAGCCGCCGTCTCCTGAAACGGTTGTGCACATCGATGACATCGATACGTTTGCGCCCCAGACTTCACTGGGAATGACCGCGTTCCATTTGGATGCGGGTTATCGTCCTTTATTCCCCTTCGGCTTTGGTTTGTCCTATACCACCTTCGACTATTCTGATACTTGGGTCAGTGCTCAGCAGATTGCGGTGGACGACTCGATAACCGTTTCGTCGACGGTCACCAATTCAGGTGGTCGCGAAGCAGAAGAGGTTGTGCAGCTGTATTTGCGCGACAAGGTGGGCACTGTGACGCGGCCGGTGAAAGAGCTTAAAGGGTTTCAACGTGTGCGGCTGCGCCCGGGCGAAGCCTTGGAGGTGTCGTTTGTGATCACGCCCGAGGCGCGTCGGTTTGTGGGGCGCCAGATGGTCGAAGAGCCGGGCGTTGGCGAATTCGCCGTAGCGATTGGCGGGCACTCCGATGTGACGCTTAACACGACTTTCTATGTCCATCCAGGATCCTTCGATTAAGGCGACGCGACCATGATCGTTATTCACAAACGTAAATCTGCGCTGCTGATAGGGCTGCTCTTTGTGCTCACAGCTTGCGAACATGTGCGAGATACTATGACCAATTTTGATCACACTAATCGAATTGCCGGCGAGGTACTGGCGGTTGCCTATTCCGGTTTTCGGGAGGGGCAGCATCCCGATCGGGGCGACGGCGCCGTGAACCCCAGTCGCGAGGAGATTCTTGAGGATCTCAACATTCTCGTTGCTCACAATTTCAATCTTATCCGCTTATACGATGCAGGCGACAACAGTCGAACCACACTGGCACTGATTCGTGAGCACAAGTTGCCGATCAAAGTGCTACTGGGGATGTGGTTGCAAGCCGAAGTCAGTAACCATGAGGGCTGCCCCTGGCTCGATGAGCCGATCCCCGACGAGGTGCTACGCGCCAACACTCAGTTAAATCGCGAAGAAGTCGACCGAGGTATTGCATTGGCCAGGGCATACGCCGATGAGGTGGTGGCGGTGAATGTGGGTAATGAAGCATTGGTCAGCTGGAATGACCATATGGTGAGTGTTGAGTCGGTGATCGACTACGTCAACGATGTAAAAGCTGCCATCGAGCAACCCGTAACCGTGGCGGAAAACTACGTTTGGTGGGCAGAATCGGGCGCCGAACTGGCCCAGCACGTCGATTTTTTGGGTGTGCACACGTATCCGGTGTGGGAAGAACGCGACATCGAACAAGGCTTGAGCTACACGCTGGAGAACATGGCCTGGGTGCGCCAAGCGATCCCGGACACGCCGATCGCGATTCTCGAGGCGGGATGGGCGACGACCGCCAGCGAATTCGGTCCACGTGCATCTGAGGCCAAGCAGGTTCGCTATTTCAACGAGTTGTATGAATGGGCGGCGCGCGAGCACATAACGGTGTTCTTCTTCGAGGCATTTGACGAGCCGTGGAAAGGGAATCCGGCCGACCCACTCGGCGCGGAAAAGCATTGGGGGCTGTTCAAGGTGGATCGAACACCCAAGCAAGTCATCCACGGCGAGCACTGGCGCCGGGTGGCTCCGTGAGGCGTCGCCTCAAGAAGGTTATGTCAATTATCAGATCGGTAAACGCCTTACCGGTGTGTGGTCAGCCGGTTAAATTTCACACAAAAACGACTTTTTATCTGTAAGGCTTAGGCTGACGCCGTGCGCGTGCTCGGTTGGCCGTGACCACAGCATCAAAATCCGCTTGACAACGTTGTCCGCCATTTTTGACAACGTTGTCACCTTTTGCTTAGTATTGATCGACCGGCGTCGCTTGCTCGGGTGCACCCCTCGCCGCAGATCGATAAATCGAAGAGTCGCCAGCGCGACCAAAAGAATAAAAGCACGCCTTTTCATATAGTTAGTTTGAGATTTTGTGATGTATTTGAACGTAATTAAGCCGTCCTTTCGTTTGCTCACTCTTTTGGCCGCGTCGTTGGTACTCGTGGGATGCGGTCAGGGTTCCGGGCCGGAGCCTGTCGCCGGCACGCCGCAGCCCCCTCAAACCGGTGTGCTCGTCGATGCGCCGGTGTCAGGCGTTGCGTGGTCCGCATCGGGTGGCGCGTCGGGTGTGACGACGACGGCGGGTGAATTTCAATACCTACCATTGGAAACCATCACGTTTTCAATCGGTGACATCATGCTCGGAAGCGTGGCGGGCGCGCCGTTTGTCACGGTGGTCGAACTCACCAACAGCGTGTCACCAACCCAGCAGGCCGCGGTCAACCAGCTGGTATTTTTGCAGAGTATCGACGAGGACGGCGATCTATCCAACGGTATCCAGGTTAGTGCCACTGCCACTGCAAACGCGGGTGGCGTGACGCTCGACTTCACTGCCGACGATTTTCCGATGCAAGTGGCCACAGTGGTCGAAACACTGATGGGTGCCGGCGCCGAAGTGCGCAGTGAGTCTGAAGCACTGAACCATTTCTATAATACGTATGCCGAGATGGGCGGCACGGACACCTTCGGCTTTTTGTTCCCAGGCTATCCACCGGTCGGTGGGGGCAACGACACGTTCGAATTAGTGTTTGCCGACGAGTTTGAGTCGGGTTCGGTGCCGGATCCGACGAAGTGGACGCTTGAAACAGGCTATGGCCCTAACAATGACGGTTGGGGTAATAATGAATGGCAGCTTTACACCACGTCGCCTGACAACGTGCGTGTCGAGGAAGGCAACCTGGTTATTCAGGCGCGCTGCGATACGCCCCCGTGTGGCTCGCGCGATGGCACAGTGACCTCCGGCAAGATCAACACCCTCAATAAATTCAATTTCCGCTACGGCAAAGTTCAGGCGCGTATCAAACCGCCTGTTGGCGTTGGCGCGTGGCCTGCGTTCTGGGCGCTCGGGGCTAATCATCCGGTCATCGGCTGGCCGCGCTCTGGCGAAATTGACTTTATGGAAATGCATAACGCGATTTCCAACAACCGCACGACACACTCCACCATTCATTGGTGCGACGAGACCATTCAAGCACCAGCGCAATGCACGTTCCCTGATGGTTGGCGTTTCGATTCGCAAACACGCGAGTTTGCCACGTCGCTGGGTGATGACTTCCATATTTGGGAAGCCGATTGGAACGAAGATCGCATCACCATGAGTATCGACGGCATTACCTACTTCACACGCAACATTCAGCCGTCGACGATGGAAGAATTTTTGCGTGAGTTTTATATGATTTTGAACGTTGCCATGGGGGGCACGTTAGGCAGCAACAGCCAGCCGCCAAGTGGACTGGAAACATGGCCACAGACGATGCTCGTCGATTATGTTCGCGTTTTCCAAAACGTAGGCGACTCGTCCGGTGGCAGTCAAGTCATCGACTTTGAAGAGGCGCCGGAAAACTATGACTTTGGTCCATCCGGTGGATTCGGTGGTGGTGCGGCTGCGGTGATACCCAATCCCGTGGCAGAGGGTATCAATACCAGTGCGCAAGTCGGTCGTATGCTCAAGTTTAACGGCGAACTGTTTGCTGGCAGTAAGCTGACGCTATCGTCACCGATTGCCGTGCCGTCCGGCAGTGCGTTCACGATGAAGGTGTGGTCGCCGCGCGAAGTCGATGTGCTGTTTAAACTCGAGGGAGAATCTGAAGCCGAGCGCGAGGTGACGCACACCGGCTCGGGTTGGGAAGAGTTGACCTTTGACTTTGGCTCGACGAGCCTGACCGCCGAAGCGATCACCTTGATTTTTGACAACGGCACCGCCGGTGATGCGGAAGGTGATCCCGATAACTGGACGTTCTATTTCGACGACATCACGTTTACACCGTCATCTGGTGGTGGTTCGCCGGGCGGTGATGCGACCTTCCCGATCGACTTCGAAGAGGCGCCCGAGAGCTACAACTTTGGTATCGACGGCGGCTTCGGTGGCGGCGCTGCAGCAGTCATTGATAATCCGGTTGCGGATGCGAATAACAACAGCGCGCAGGTAGCGCGCATGCTCAAGTTTAGCGGCGAAGTGTTTGCCGGTTCGCTACTGGAGTTACCCACGCCTCTAGATGTCGTGTCGGGCAGTTCGTTCACGATGAACGTGTGGTCCCCGCGCGAAGTGATGGTGCTCTTCAAGCTCGAAGGGGAGCAAGAAATTGAACTCAACGTGCCGCACGGTGGCACTGGCTGGGAAACGCTGACGTTCGATTTCGGTAGTTTTGCCGGAACAGCAGAAGGCATTACGTTCATTTTTGATCTGGGCGTGGTCGGTGATGCGACGGGCGATCCGGATAACTGGACATTCTACTTCGACGACATTGTTTATCTGCCTGGCGACGACGGCGGCGCAGGCGGTGGTGATACCGATGACTTTGGTGGCGATTTTGAAGCGCCCGCATCGACTTACGATTTCGGTCCTGATGGCGGCTTTGGCGGCGGTGCCGCGGAAGTGATTTCAAACCCGGTGCCGGGTGGAATCAACACCAGCGCCCAGGTCGTGCAGATGAGAAAGTTCATGGCGGACGATTTCGGTGGCGCCAAATGGAATCTGCCCACGCCGCTCGATGTGATGGCCGGCAGTACGTTCACGATGAAAGTGTGGTCGCCGCGAGCGGTCATGGTGCTGCTCAAACTTGAGGGGCCGACGGAAGCGGAAATTAATTTGCCGCACAGTGGCTCCGGATGGGAGCTGTTGACCTACGACTTCAGCGCCTTCTCGGGCATGGTAGAAGGCATAACCGTGATCTTCGATCTGGGTGTTGTCGGCGATGCGGGTGGCGACCCCGATAACTGGACATTCTACTACGACGACATCACGCTTATTCCGCCCGATGACGGCGGTGGAATGGGCGGTGGATTGGCACAGATCGATCTGCCGATCACGTTTGATGACGCGTCCGTCGATTACACCGTGACGGATTTTGGCTCGCCGGTGGCAAACATGACCACGATCGTGGTGGATCCGGAAAATGCCAGCAATATGGTTGCGTCGACAACCAAGCCGATGGGCACGCCCGTCTGGTCAGGGACAACGATGAGCACGACCGATGGGCTAGCGAGTGCGATTCCGTTTACCGCGAACGACACGACAATCGGTATGCGTGTGTACTCGCCGGCGGCCGGATTGCCGGTCCGTCTCAAGGCGGAAAATGTGGTCAGTGGTGTGATTGGTGTTGAAACCGAAGTGTTGACCACAGTGGCCAATCAGTGGGAGACACTGGTCTTTGATTTTGCCAATCCGGTCGCGGGCACGCCGGCCCTGGATTTGAATACGAGTTACCGTTCGCTTTCCGTGTTCTTTAACTTCGGCACCTCGGGTGATGACGCCGGTTCGCTCACCTTCCTGTGGGACGATGTTGAGTTTGGTGTGCAGCCAGCAGGCGATACAACCGCGCCGACGCTAACTGCTCTGACGATCGCATCAAACAATACAGCAGCCGATCAGGCGCAGTCCGGCAACACAGTGACATTGAGTATTACCTCCGATGAGCCCATCGGCGCACCGACTGTCACCATTGGCGGTGGTGCGGCAGATAGCGTCACTGGCGCCGACGCAAGTTGGATGGCCAGTCGGGTGCTGCCGGCAGGCACGGCACAAGGGCCGGTGGCGTTTACCGTTGACTACGCCGACCTGGCGGGCAACGCCGGTGTAACGGCTACGCAGGTGACTGATGCCAGTGCGGTCAACTTCGACTCGGTGGCGCCCACGGTTGCGATTACCGGGTTAGACGCCGCGCTCAATTCGCTCGACCCCGTGACGCTCACCTTTACCTTTAGCGAAGACGTCACCGGCTTTGACGCGTCGGACATTGTGGCGATTAATGCCACCGTGGCGAATGTAGCGAGTGTCGATCCGGCAACCTACACCGCGGACATTACGCCTGTGGCGCAGGGCGCATTGACAGTCAATGTGGCGGCGGGTGCTACCCAAGATGCCGCCGGTAACGACAGTGCTGCCGCGACCGAGGCCGCGAGCACCATCGACACGGTGGCGCCGTCGGTCAGCATCACCGGTCTTGCAGCCGATTTTGCGACGCTCGACCCGATTGCGCTGACCATCCAGTTCAGCGAGGCGGTCAATGGCTTTGATGTGACCGATATCGCTGTGACGAACGGTGTGGCGTCGAACTTTGTGCTGGTGGATGCCGCTAACTACACGGTTGACGTGACGCCGGATGGTGGTGGCGATCTCACTGTCGCTGTTACCGCGGGTGCGGCACAGGATGCGGCGGGCAATGGTAATCTCTTCGCCGATGCCGGGTCGTTGATCGATGGTGTTGCACCAACGGTATCGATTGATGGGGCGCCGACGGAGTTTACGTCGCTGACCGCCATTAGCTTGACGGTTCAGTTTAGCGAGGCCGTGAGCGGCTTCACGGCGGTGGATGTTCAGGCCACCAACGGAGCGGTCAACACGCTCACCGCGGTTGATGCCGATACGTACACCTTGGACGTCACGCCCACCGGCGTTGGCGACCTCCTCATCGATGTCGCGGCAAACGTGGCGCAGGATGGCGTAGGCAACGGCAACACGGCGGCGACGACGGTGACGATCACCAACAATCTCGATACCGATGCGCCGCTGTTGACCGCGATCAGTATTGCGTCGAACAACGCGGACACCGCGCTTGCGACGGTGGGCGATGTGGTCTCGATCACGATGACCGCGAACGAGAACATTACCGCGCCGACCGTCACGATCAACGGCGTTGCCGCCGATTCGGTAACGGGCGCAGACGACACGTGGAGTGCTACCCGCGTGATGACGGGCGGCGATGCGGAAGGCGTGGTGGCCTTCACCATCGACTTTGCGGACATCGATGGCAATGATGGTCCACAGTCGACGGTGACCACCGACGGATCGAGCGTGACCTTTGATCTGGCGCCGCCCACGCTGACTACCGTGAGTATGGTCTCCGACAATGCCGACACCACGCTGGCAAAAGCCGGCGACACCGTGACGATATCGATCACCGCCAGTGAAGACATCGCCGAACCCACCGTGACGATAGCCGGTTCGGCGGCTAGCGTGACAGGAAGCGGCGACACCTGGTCGGCATCGCGTGCACTGTTGGTCACTGATGTCGAAGGCGCGGTCGCCTTCACGATTGATTTTGTCGACGCCAACGGCGTGGCGGGTACACAGGTGAGTGCGACAACCGACGCGTCGTCGGTCGAGTTCGATCGTACCGCACCGACTCTGGCTATTACGGGGCTGGGCGCCAACTTCACTTCACTCGACCCGATCACGGCGACCTTTACTTTCTCTGAAGAGGTCAGCGGATTTGCGCTGGCGGATATCGACGTGACAAACGGTACGGCCGGCTCTTTCGCCACGACGGACGCGGCCACCTATACCGCTAGCATTACACCTACCGGGGGTGATCTGGTCGTGAGCGTGTCCGCCGACGCGGCAGCGGATGCGGCTGGGAACGGCAGCGCTGGCGCCACGGAAACCGTGCTCAGTCAGATTACGGAGTGGTCATTGGTGTGGTCCGATGATTTTGAATCGGGCGCGTTAGAAGGGGCCAATTGGACCGCGCGTACCGATGCGGATTGTCCGGCACCGTGCTCCGGTCAGCAGTCTTACGCGACGGCTAATGTGTCCGTAGCGGGCGGCGTGCTGAGCATCGAAGCGCAGCAAAATGCCGGGCCGTCTTATGTGTCTGGGTTTGTCGATTCTCGCGGTAAGCAGGAGCTGACCTACGGCCGCGTTGAGATCGATGCGCGTATGCCGGGCACGCCTGGTTCGGCACCCGCGCTGATGTTGCTTCCAGCCAGCGATACCTACGGTGCTTGGCCCCTGTCAGGCGAAATCGACATCGCGACCGCGCCGGACCTCGGTGGTGGTAATGCCGATGTCGAGCAGTCGCTGCACTATGGTCTGCCGGTGCCAGAAAACACGACAACGACCGGCACGTATACCTCACCCACCGCACCCGATACGGCGTTTATCACCTATGCCATCGAATGGGAGAAAGGTGAAGTGCGCTGGTTTGTGGACGATGTTCATGTGCTGACCCAAACGTCGGGCAACTGGTACACCTATGCCGAAGATGCGGATGGGGTCTTCGAAGTCGGCGCGGGGGCGGCCCCGTTCGATCATGCCTTCTACGTTGCGATTGGCTTTGGTGTGAATGACAACGCCGGCGGCGGCACCTTCCCGCTAACGCTTCAAGTGGATGAAGTACGTGTGTACGAATGCGCCAACCCGACTGATCCAATGGCCGGCACCGGATGCAGTACGGGCGATCCGGGTGTCACACCCGTGGTAGCACCGAATGCCCCCGCGACCGCCATGCTGGAGGTGTACACGGATGCACCGGCGACGGTATCGCTCGATGGGGTCGATAACACCCTGGTCCCCGCTTCCTCAGGCGGCGTAACGGCCAGCGACACCAATGTCGATGATGGTGGCAACACGATTTGGCGCGTGAATGTGAGCGGTTCGGGCTCAGTCTCGATGAACTCGCAGGACTTTAGCGCCGATCCGCTAGTGGAATCGGGTTTCAACCTCAGTGGCGCTGATGCAGCCGGTGAACTGATTTTCGACATGCGCGTGAACTCGGCCACGGTCGGCACCACGCTTGCTGCGCGCCTAGACAGCGGTAGCGGTAATGGTGGCTCAGTGGCGATACCGTTACCCGGGGACACCAACTGGAATACCTACTCGGCCAAAATCGCCGATATGCTCGGTAACCAGACCGGCACCGGTTTGAATTTAGAGCAGGTCATCGCCTTGTTTGGTTTGGATGTGGCGAGCGGCACGGCAGAGATTGACGTGGACAATATTCGCGTGAAGGTGGCTTGTCGGGACGCGGGTACCTGTGATCCGGCGGCACTACCCACCGATGTGTTCTATGCGCAGGATTTTGAGGCCATGACGCCAGCACAGAACGCCGTGCCAAACGACTTGAGCGAAGATGGCTGGTTGGTCGGTGCGAACGTCTTTGATCCAGGCGGTACCTTCCTGTTCAACTACTTCTCATTCCCATCGCCAAACGGTGGCGCAGCGTTCTCGGCTGTCGTTGACGGCCAGGGCGGCGCGCCGCAAGGGCTCAACTCAATGTCGGTCTATAACGACTACAACAATACGGGCGCTCATGATGTGGGTAACCGGGTTGAAGCCAACGTGTTCCAGGAATTCACGATTACTGCCGATGATGTCGGCAAGACGTTCTATTTCAGTTTCGATGCCAAACGCGGCAATATTAATGACGCGACTGAGTGTGCGGCAACGACCAATCCGCCCTGCGACTCAACGGCCCAGGCGTTTCTGAAAGTGATTAATCCGTCTGCTGGTTTTTCTGAGACCACTAGCGATACGGAAGACACCACGAATCTGACCACCACCTGGGATCGCTACACGCTGGTGGTTGACGTGACGGATGCGAGCTTTATTGGCCAGCTTCTACAGTTTGGCTTTTTGAACAATGCATCAAACTACGAGCCATCGGGTGTGTTCTACGACAATCTGGAAGTAAGAACATCGCAGTAAACGCACGACAACACGCAATTTATTAACCTTTAATAACGAAAAGAGTAGTAGTTATGGCGTACAACAACGTCCTGTCTGGGGGTAAGACGATTGTCGCTCTGGCACTTGCTTTGGTGAGCTTGATGGTCGCCAGCAACGCCGCGGCGCAGGCCGATCGGGTCACCACCTACAAAGACGATCAGGGCTGGAAGCTTCAGGTCAATGGTGAAGACTTCTACATTAAGGGGATCGTGTGGGGCTATACGCCACGCAACGAAAACTACTCGTATAATTTGTGGGGGCATTCCGACGATCATATTCGAAAGGTGCTCGATTACGATTTTGGCCTCATGAAGGCAGCGGGCGTTAACGCGATTCGCTCGTTTTCCATGATTCCGCCAAAGTGGATCACGTACATCTACCGTGAGCACGGCATTATGACCGTGGTAAACCCATTAATGGGTCGCTATGGCTATTTAGTGGGTGGGCGCTGGATTCCGAATACGGACTACTCTGACCCACTCACGCGTGCCACGCTCAAAAAAGACATGCTCGAAATCGTCAATCAATACAAAGATGTGCCGGGCGTTCTGATGTTTGCCTTTGGTAATGAGAGCAATTACCAGCTCTCTTGGACGAGTTTTGAGATTGAAAACTTGCCGGAGGGCGAACGCAACACAGAAAAGGCGCGCTACTTGTATAGCTTGTTTAACGAGGTGATGAAGGCGGGTAAAGAGATCGCACCGAATCACCCATTCACCATTGTTAATGGTGATATCCAGTACATCGATCTGATTGCTGAATACTGCGTAGACATGGATCTGCTTGGCAGTAACGTGTATCGCGGCGTGAGTTTCACCGATTTGTGGGCGCGCGTCGACGAGAAGCTCGACGTGCCCGTCGTGTTTTTTGAGTTTGGTAGTGACGCGTTTAACGCGCGCGAGTTTCAAGAAGACCAATATGCTCAGGCATCTGTGCTGCAGCAGCAGTGGCAGGAGATGTACAACAAGAGCTACGGCAATGGCGAAGAGGGCAATGCAATCGGCGGCTTCGTGTTCGAATGGCGTGACGAATGGTGGAAGTACTTGCAGACCGAAAACCTCGATGTGCAAGATAACAATGCCTCGTGGTCGAACCAGGCTTACTTGTTCGATTGGGCAGAAGGCAAGAACAACATGAACGAAGAGTGGTTCGGTATTACCGCTCTGGGTACGCGCAACAGCGATGGTGTCTACACCGCGCGACCGCGTATGGCCTACGATGTGCTCAAAGAGATTTGGGCGCTGGATCCGTACAATCTTAAGAAAAGTTCATTTAATCAGTCGATACGCGACATCAATATGGACTACCTCGAACTCAAGGGCGAGGTGCGACTGCTCAAGAGCGAATCGAAAGAACAAAAGCAGAAGCTGCAGTTCACCGGCGGCAGTCTGATTGGAGAGCTGGTGCTTAAAGGCACTGAACAGGACATTAGCCTTAATGGCGAGAACGGCACCGAGTTCGAAGATGGGCAGATGATCTTCCTGGACTTTGGTCTGCAGCCAACCGACAACATTGAAGGCCAGTTCACGCTGAACATACTGGGCAATGTGGCGGACAAAGAGCCCCTAGAAATTCAGTATGGTCGTCGAGGCTTGCCGCTGGTGTTGCGTGGCCTGCAGCAAATTGGCGAGGAGTTTGAGACGCGCGATATTACCTTCAATGATCGCGAACGCATCGAGATCTACGACTTTAGCGCCACGTATCAAGGCGAAAATTTCGATGTCGAGGCGTTTTACCACGTGCCGCGATTCCATTGGGGTTACAAAGGCGATTTCTATGGCCTGCTTTGGGAAACCACGGACATGGAGGGGCAGGACATCTGGAACTCGAAGGCCCCTGAAGGGATTGAGTTCATCGGAAAGAACCAGTTCGAGGGATTGACGATTCTGGCCGGGCCCGAGGTCTACTGGGGCGCCAACCCCAAGATTATGCTCAAGTATGATCGTAAATTCGGCAAAACCGACATGACTTTCATACACTCTGAAGACATTGCGCGGCAGGGTGAGTCTTCATCGGCGACGGCGGCGACCCTTCGCCAGTCGCGTCAGACTACGGTTTATGCCAAACGTCCGCTCACCGACGGGATGACGCTGGAACTCGGTGCCATTGTGTCCAGCACCGAAGAAATCGATGAAGAGTTTTCGCGCGTGGTGGGTACGGAAATTATTCGCGATCAAATCGATTTTGAAGACACGCTCGGTGTAAAAGCCAAACTGTCGTTCCCGCTGTTCGGTTCGTTGGCGTACATCGGCGCCAACTACGGTGGTTTGGTGGCGGACGGCGGGCAGCCGCTTCGCGAGCTTGGCACACAACTTCCGTATTCGTCACAAGGCAACAAGCAGGAATACGAAGCCGGTGTGATGATGAATTTCGGCTACTGGATGGTGTTCCCGCGTATTCTCTATCGCGATAACTTAGTGCACGCCAACCCTATACTCGAGTCTTCGGTGAGCCCATTGGGTGTACTCAACCCCGGCATCACGCCGCGAGATACCGATAGCGATCCGTTCGCCGTGTTGGACGCGCGCGAGGCACGCTCGGCCGAGTTGATGATCACCTATGACCCAACTGGTGCGACGCCGTTTTACGATTGGGATAACGATCTTCGCGAGGACGCACCGTTTGCATTCAATATTGGTCTGAACTATACGAATTACCCGACACCAACTGATGCGAGCCTGTTCTTCTTTGAGCCGGCCAGTATCAACGCCTCGTTTGGGGTTGGACTGCCGGCGGAGGAAGTGTGGTCGGTACGAAGTCGCATGGTGTTTAACCCCAACAGCCGAATGAAATACATCGCCAACTTTATGACCGGTAAACAGCAGTCGACCGGCGACCCTAATGGCGGCACCCGTGAGTTTTGGGAGCTCAGTGGCAAAGCGGTGATTGGTGGTAAACACATAATCTCGGGCTACTTCAAAAAAGACGCGTTCGGTCCTTATGACTTCCATCGCCAGTTCAATGTCACGTTCCCGGAGCAATACAATATTGATTACTCGGTGATATTGGATGGCAGTGGTGACCAGTTCGGTTCAACGGTCGGCAATGCAACCAAGGTGGGCATTCGCGCGCTGTACCGTACGAATGATGAGAACTCACCGCTGGACGAGTTTTTGGATGGTGAAAACGACTACATTTTTCAAACCGTGTTCTACTTTAACTATCTGTTTTAACGGGTGGTTGACCAGCACGTAGAGGGTCGGTGCCGAGTAATGTGTTGAGCACAGCACCGCAAAGAAGTAAACAACTTGTTGCAAGCGCACACAATCCGCAGATAGCGATAACGGCTGAGTGCGATATTTAGGAACTATTATCATGAGTCATCAAACCTCTAACACATGGCGCGTCCGCACAGCCGGCATGGTGTTCGCCGCGACAGCGCTGCTTGTCTTAAGCGGTTGCAACGAACTGGAGCGTGATGAAAGTGACGGCGAAGTCGTTACCGAAATCGTGCTGCCAACCGATACCTTGCTTAATCTTTCGTGCGCCGATATGGGTATCTATATTGAAACGTGCGTGCTCGAGGATCCGGACAATCCTTTCCGCGATGCGCTTATTCGTGAGTTTGATGTCAACAACTCTGAGGCGGAAACCAAATTTGATTTGGTTAACCAAATTCCGGCTGGTCCCAACTATGCGAAAGCGCGCGTTTATTTTTGGTCGACCGCACTGGCGCGACGTGCCTCAGGGGAAAATCAGTGGTTTACGGCCCGCGCGCTGCACGAGTTGTTTAACGTCAATGGCGACCCGATCATCCAACAACAAGCTCTGCGAGCGTATCGCTCGGTACTCGATAACTTTTTTGGTTCAGTGGTGTTTTTCGAGTGCTGTGCCAATGTCAATCCGAGTGGCAATCCCGTGCCATTTTCCATTCCGCTCAACGAGCTCGCGGCGGATGACATCTACCGCACGGCCGCGACTGGTTTTGCGCGATTGATTCCAGGGGATCCGCTGCTCGCGCTGTCAGCATTGTCTGAGTGGGGTTACTCGTATCAACCGGCTACACCGCCCAATTTTGATAACGGTGTCGTCAGTATTAACGGTGGCTAGCAACCCATTCAACAACGCACAGCCATCCTACCCAACGCGTTGCGCCACACTGTCTAGGCGTTGGGGTCTCTTCAGCATATTGGCCGGTGTGTTGATCCATGCGTGTGATTTGCCCAAGTCGATTGTCCGACGACAACGACTGGTTCGTGATGGGATTGTCCGCGCGGCCATCGCGTTGCTCGGATTTGCAATTACGTCTCCGGTCCTCGCTGAGCCAATTCCTGTCACACTCACGAAAACGGACAGTGGCTGGCAGCTCCTGAGGGGCGGCGAGCCATACGTAATTCGTGGCGCGGGGGGCACCGGCCCGATGGCGCAACTCGCGGCCACGGGCGCAAACTCTATTCGGACTTGGGGCGTAGAAGGCGCGGATGCCATTCTTGATGAGGCCCACGCGCTTGGACTGACCGTCACGATCGGCATCTGGCTCGGTCACGAGCGTCATGGCTTTGACTATGGCGATGAAGCGCAGGTGGCCGAGCAAATGGCACGGGCCAAAGCGGCTGTGCTCGCCCACAAAGACCATCCGGCATTGCTTATGTGGGGCATTGGCAATGAAATGGAGGGCTTTGGTGACGGCAATGATCCGACGATCTGGAAAGCGGTGAACGATATCGCGGCAATGGTCAAAGAACTGGATCCGCATCACCCCACTATGACCGTGACTGCCGAGATTGGCGGTGATCGAGTTGAGTGGCTGCACCGGCGCAGTCCGGCGATCGATGTGCATGGCATTAACTCCTACGGCGGCGCGCCCTCCTTGCCCAAGCGCTTGGCCGAGGCGGGCGCCACAAAGCCGTATGTCCTGACCGAATTTGGCACCGTCGGCTCGTGGGAATCGGGTAAGACCGCGTGGGGTTCGCCCTACGAGCAAACCAGCACCGAAAAGGCGGCGTTTTTTAAACTCAGCTATGAATCCGCCGTGCTTGAGCAACCGGGCAAAGCACTTGGCGCGTATGTCTTTACCTGGGGTTTCAAAATGGAGGGCACCGCGACATGGCTGGGCTTACTTTTGCCCGATGGTTCAACGATTGCCACAGTCGACGCCATGACCGAATACTGGACTGGTGAACCACCGGCCAATCGTTCTCCGGTGGTGACGCCTCTGCGCATCGACGGACCTGATCAGGTGAAACCGGGCGCGTTGATCTCCGTATCCACCGACGTGTCCGATCCAGAATCCAAGTCGCTGACCGCCCGATGGACGTTGAGGCCCGAGTCCAGCGAAATGTTGACGGGCGGTGATTTTCGCCGCGATCTGCCCGATATACCCGAAGCGATTGTTGAGGCAACCCTCGATGACGTGCGACTGCGCATGCCGCCTGAACCTGGCGCGTATCGTCTCTTCTACTACGTCAATGATGGAGCGGGAAAAGCGGCGACTGCCAGCCTGCCGATTCTCGTGATGGGCACGCCGCGTCCCCGTCTGCCAATCGACGTTTATACCGACGGGCTTGAGGCGATGCCCTGGGCGCCGGCTGGCTGGATGGGTAACGTCGATGACTTGACCCTCGACGGGGATTATCGAGCTAGCGTCCATCGTGGTGATCGCAGTGTGCGTCTGCATTACACTGGCACCTTTAACTGGGTAGGCGTGGCCTGGCAGCACCCGCCCAACAACTGGGGTGATCAAGAAGGTGGCTTCGACGTGACCGGCGCGCGCGCGCTGGAAGTCTGGGCGCGCGGTGAATACGGCGGGGAAAAGGTCACCTTTGGCGTTGGAATTATCGGTAACGACAAGCCTTTCGCCGATTCGGCAATCGTCAAAGGCAAAGCGGTCGAGCTGACCGATTCTTGGACACGCTACACCGTGCCGCTAAGTCGCAAAGATCTCAGCAGTATCAAAACGGCGTTTGTGATTACGATTAGTGGCCGCCGCACACCGGTAACCGTGTATCTCGACGACGTTCGTTTCGTAAAATAAGCCCATAATCGGCGTCACAAAAGTGACATAAAACGATCACACTCTCGTCATATCGGTGTGGTCTCCTACAATTATCTTCCTGATTGTACGAGATGCGATGCCGTTTGCCAGTATAGTTCTTGCGGATTCTAATCCAACGATTGCCGAAGCGGCGATTCGAAAACTAGCCATTTCGGGTCATTCGGTAAGACGCGCAGAAAACGCGTGCGGCGCTATGTCGCTGCTGCGCGACAGCAAGAGCGAACTCATTATTGTTGATTTCAATCTTCCCGACGTTGTCGGATTGGATCTGCTGCGCGAAATCAAAAATGACCCCCGACTTCATAGTGTACGCGTGCTGATGACTTCACCGAATGGTCATCGAGATGCCGTCGAAGCACTTGAGGCAGGGGCCGATGATTATTTGCCTAAGCCTTATAGCCTCGATGAATTGAATGCACGCGTGGCCACAGCATTGCGCCGGCCGCCGGTTAGTCGCGTTATTGAGACAACAGAACGAGTGGGTTCAATTTTAGTGGATGATGTGAGTTGTCAAGTCACCGCCAATGGTTCCCCAGTAGATCTTTCGCCGCTCGAGTACCGCTTGTTGAGTTTCTTGATTAGAAATCCCGGGCGTATGTTCACACGAGGTCAGTTAATCAGCAACGTCTGGCATGACGTCGAGTGTGTACACGCTCGCACTGTTGATGTAAATGTGCGGCGCCTACGTAGTCGTCTTGCTGAACAGGGTTGCGACCGTTACATACAGACCGTGCGTGGAAAAGGGTACCGGCTTCAAGCGCAGTACAGCTAGTCGTTGAATTTACAACAATTAGTTTTTTGAAATAAAACTTTAACATTCGTGAAACGGCTTTGTCACACAAGCCGTAGAACATGCCAGCCGAAATGCAGGTGTTCTCGTGTCAAGTGAAAAGGATCTTCCGCGCCTGTTAACAGTAATTTTTTGGAGTGTAAGAAAATGATTTTTAAGCGCGCTCTCGCGATTTCGCTGGCCTGTGTACTCGTTGGTTGTGGGGGAGGAGACATCAATATAGAGCCTCGAACCACGGTGGAGAACAGCAACAACACTACCAACACGGGCGCTACTAACCCAAATGCCAATGCTAACGATGTATGTGCTTCGTATACGAATTCAGGGGGCCAAGTCATCGAGGGCGTGTTTGATGGCACCAACTGTAACTATAGCCCTTCGTTTGTCGATGCCGGCAACAACCTAACTGTGGATATGACCATTCCAGCGCTTGATAACGGCGGCGCACATATCTTCGAGGGTAGTCTCTTCGTCGGCGAAACGTACGACAATGATTCTGACATGATGGTGGCAGGCATTTCAGAAGGTGGAGATGGCCCTGTTTTGACGGTTGAGGCGGGTGCGACGGTTGCCTTTCAGTCCAGCTCTGACTTCATGATCATTAACCGTGGATCTCAGTTGTTTGCGGTTGGCACTGCCGATCAACCGATCACTTTCACCTCGGTGTCGGATGTTACCGGCACGTTGCCAAGCTTCGACGCTGTGCAGCAGTGGGGTGGCATGGTGATCAATGGTTTCGGCGTGACGAACAAATGCGACTATACGGGCTCAAGAGCGGGCGGCGATCTCGCCACCACGGACTGTCATGTCGATGCAGAGGGCGCCGCGGGACTCGATGAGTCGCAATACGGTGGCGATAATGACGATGATAGCTCGGGACGCCTGGAGTACGTTGTCATCAAGCACACGGGTGCAACGGTTGGCAACGGCGATGAACTTAACGGCATTTCATTTGGCGGAGTGGGCCGCAACACGATCGTCGAGAATTTACAAGTTTACTCTACGTTTGACGATGGCATCGAAATGTTCGGCGGTGCGGTCAGTTTCAAGAATTTTGCTGCGCTATATGTTCGTGATGATTCAATTGACATTGACGAAGGCTGGTCCGGGTCGATTGAAAATGCGTTGGTGATTCAGGCCGGTGGTATTGGTAACCATTGCATCGAAGCGGATGGGATTGGCTCATTTAGTGGACTCACTGCGGTCGAAGTCGAAGCGGTAATCGCTCAAGGAATCAACTCTCGGGCCACAATTAGCAACCTCACGTGTATTATTTCTCCGAGCGAAGCTCAGGGTGATTTTGATCCCGGCGCGGGCTGGCGCCTACGCGAAGGTCTCTTCGCAGATATTTCCGATTCGATGGTCATTACGTCGTTCGGCGTCGATTCAGCCGACAATAATTACTGCCTGCGCATCGACAATCGCTCTCAACAAGCTGCTCAGGATGGTGACTTGACCATTTCATCATCCGTGTTTGCCTGTGAAGAGCGAACCAATGGTGGATCCTTGCCGAATGGAACCTCGGTCGAGCAATTCGCGATAGACAGCGGTAATACATTTGCCACGCTCGCTGGGCAGACTAACCCCACCGCAGCAAATGATTCGGATCTTCAGCTCTTGGAAGGCGCTCCTCCCATTTACTCCATCGACTACGCCACCATGAGTGTGGACGGCATGATGCTACCAGGTGCACCACAAGACGGCGCCTACATCGGTGGGCTTAGCTTAGGTGATGTGAACTGGGCGGCTGACTGGACATTCGGCATCTTTGATGGCGCTCGATCTGAGTCTCTTTGGATCGAATAGGTTAGGGAAAGTAATAGAGCAGTAACAATGGCGCTCTCAGATTCTGGGAGCGCCATTGGTTGTTAACAACGGCAGCCGCACGCTGTCCATTGATTGCAGAGAGAATTTATGAAACTTCGATACACCCTTTTGCCGATTGCGATAGCGGGCGCGGTGCTGGTTCAAGCGCAAGAAGCGGCAGACGATTCAATTCAGCCTCCGGTCCCGGAGATTGCCGCTCCTGAGGTTGCGGATGTAATCGAAGAAGTGATCGTGATGGGTCGAGCCCGAAGTAGTTTCGAGCAATTGGTCGACGAGCGACTTCAGGATGAGGCGTCGGTAGATGTGCTGGGTGCAGAGTCTATAGGGCGTCTTGGGGACTCTACTGTATCGGCGGCTCTAGTGAGAGTGCCGGGCATCGCGCTCGTGAACAATAAGTTCGTTTATATTCGAGGTTTAGGTGAGCGCTATTCAACCAGCTACTTGAATGGCGCTACGATTCCTTCCCCCGATCTGACTCGAAACGTGATTCCCCTTGATATTTTCCCGACGTCGATTGTTGATTCGCTGCGCGTACAAAAGTCCTGGTCCGCCGATCAGTCAGCTAACTTTGGCGGTGGTAGCGTCGATGTGCGAACCAAAGGAATTCCCGACGGGCCAGTTTTCCAGTTTGAAATCGGAAGCGGCACCAGCACCGAGAATAGCGGTGATGCACTGAGCTACGAAGGTGGAAGCGATGACGACTTTGGCACGGACGATGGTAGTCGAGCGTTGTCGCCCGAATTGCTCAATCAAATTAATCGATTCCAGGGTAACGTCGACGTTCAGAGTATTTTGAATACGTTGCGTCGCGAAGGCAATGTCAATGCAACGGTTGCTGATGCTCAGCGAGTTAATCGTGAACTGGGCTTGCTACTCAATCGTGAGATTGGCATTCAAAGCGAGAACATCCATCCCGACATTGGGCTTAAAGTAAATGCGGGTAACAACTTTATTCTCGACGAAAACTGGGAGGCTGGTGTGTTAGCGGGAGCTGCCTATGAATCGCAGTGGCGAAACACCGAAGCGACTAGCCGCAACTTCAATTTCCCGGATGAGCAACTTGATCACGAACGGGAGTCTACGCGGTCGATTAATATAACTGGCACGCTAGCTGCTGGGCTGCGCTTTGGCGAAGATCATGCGATCAGTACAACGTCGTTGTTTATTCGAAACACCGATGATGAAACGGCCATTAATACTTTCTTCAATGAAAATCGACAAGTTACCGATGGTTTCGGTTTTCAACGATATCGCTTTCAGTTTGAAGAAAGAGAGCTGACCGCACATAACATTAAGGGCGTGCACATTCTCGGAGACCAGACCCGCAACATGCTGCCGAGTTTCTTGCAGGGTGTCGCGGGCATGATTCCCGCTGAATCTCAGTTCGATTGGTTCTACTCCGATGCGGGAGCAGTAACGGATATTCCTAATCAGGTCAGTATTGCCGCGCAAGCCGAAACCGATCCCATTACCGGCGAGGTGATCAGCTCAGCTGTGGGCCTCAACGCGACGGCAGCGGACTATCGTTTCACCGAATTGGATGATGATGTGCGTAACTACGGATGGAACGTTACTCTCCCATTCGCACTCGAAAAATCGACTCTCGACGTAAAGTTTGGACTGGAGCATAGTCAAAAAGCGCGTATTTACCGCCAGAGTCAATTCAGTCTAGGCGCCCTGAGCGTGACGGATCCGGCCGTGCTTTCGGGCGAGTTAAATGATGTTTTTTCTGACGCCAATATTCTCAATTCCGGCAACGATTTCGTGTTCGATATTCAGGGTACAAATAACCAGAGTTATATCGCGGTAACGATGGTAGATGCTGTTTACGGCAAACTCGATTGGCAAATCGGAGACTCTTGGCGCGTGGTGGCAGGAGCACGATGGGAAGACTATCGTCAGGTTGCACTGGATTGGAATCCCTTTGGGTTCTCACTCGATAATCCGGTGTTAACGACCGATGTTGAGACGCTTGAAAACGGTGTTTTTCAAGATGATAGAGTGTATCCAGCGCTCGCCTTAACCTATTCGGGTAATCTCTGGGCGGAAACGTTTCAGGCGCGGCTGGGTTTTAGCCAAACGACAGTTCGCCCCGATCTTCGCGAAATCACAGACGCGAGCTACATTGATCCGATAACAGACGATTTAGTTGACGGCAACCCTGGCGTTGTTCCGTCCGATGTCGACAATATTGATTTGCGGTTCGAATGGTTTTTTAGTTCCGGTGATAACCTGACCGCGACGCTGTTTTATAAGTCTATCGATAATCCGATTGAGTTTTTCGAGTCGGCGGCGAGTGATACCACAACGGCGCGAGAAATTGTCAATGCCGAGTCGGCGACTATCCGTGGTATTGAATTAGAAGGTTTTAAAGATCTCAGCTTCCTGGGCGAGGCGTTTAGCCCATTTTTCTTGCAGGGCAATATTACGCTACAAGACAATGAGCTCGTCGCGGGTGAAGAAGCCGATGCGCCCACAAACCCCGTTAGGGGTCTGGCGGGTTCGTCTGATTACGTGGTGAATGCGTCTCTTGGCTATGATTCGCCAAACGGCAATCACAGTGCGTCACTCGCCTATAATGTTTTTGGTGAGCGACTGTATGTAGCAGGACGAAACGGTGCGCCTGATGGATTTGAGCAGCCGTTTCATTCATTGGATATGACGTACAGCTGGTACCCAACAGACCGCATCACGGTGAAGGCCAAAGCGCGGAATATTCTTGACGAAAGCATTGAGATTGAACGCGTCGGTGTCACGACCTTTGAGGAGCGCGTGGGGTCGTCGTTCAGCTTAAGCTTTCAATGGAGAATGTAGAAAGTTCTTGCTGTGAACGACAAGTGCTTGTGAGGGGCGTTATTCGCTCCATCGACAGGACGACTCGATGAGGAGAAATCGAGTTTCTCGCACCGCTGCTAGCTTGTCCGCTATCTGCTCGGTACTGGTCCGGTGGATTCACGAATCTTGAGCTCGGCGGGAATAATTTCATTACCGATTGAGACGGTGCCGGCACGCTTGTCCTGAATAAGGACCGAGGCTGCTCGGTCGGCCATCGCGGCGAGCGGTTGGCGAATGGTGGTGAGAGTGGGGTATAGCTGCTGACACAACGCAATGTCGTCACAGCCTGCAATCGACAGCTGCTCTGGGACCTTGATGCCATGGCGCAAAGCGGTTCGCAGCACGCCAGCAGCCATGTCGTCGTTGGCCGCGAAGATCGCGGTCGGCGGGTTGGACTTCGATAACAATCGCTCAGCGCAGCGCTCGCCCGAACCGATAGAATTATCGCCTTGTTCGAAAAATCGACCGGGAACAGTGAGCGCGAGTTCGTTGAGCGCATCCTTAAATCCTTGGCGGCGCTGCGCCACGGCCTTGTGACGTTTGTGACCAGCAATAAACGCGATGCGTGTATGACCCAATGACGCCAAGTAATGAGTCATTTGCGCACTCACTTCGCGATCATTTGTCGCGACAATGAATTCATCGGTGTTGTTGGTGCCGGGGGCAAGTCGTACAAACGCCGTGCCCGTATCCTGTATAGCGTTGACGACGCGTGGCATGTTGGACAACGGCGCTGCGATGATCATGCCGGCTGGCCGTACCTGCTCAATAAGTGCCTTAAGCTCTTCGTCGACTCGTCGGCTACGATAATTGCAAGGGTGGATTAAGAGCTCATACTGCGCGGCGCGACAGGCTCGAAGGCTGCCTTCCTGAAGACGGGTAATGTAGCCGGAGCTAGGGAGTTCAAAGGCGCTTGGGTCATCGTAGATGAGGCCAACAAAGCGCGAACGATGGCTGGCCAGATTGCGGGCCGATTGGTTCGGTGTGTAGTTTAACTGCTTTATGGCTGCCGCCACTTTCTCTTGTGTGGACGCTCGCACATTTGGTTCGCGATTGACCACTCTCGAAACAGTTTTGATCGATACGCCCGCCAGGCGGGCGACATCATCAATCGTGGTACTCGTACTTGATTTCATTTAAACGCTACGTGTATTTGGGTTTACCGTCTTTGTCCCAGAGTCCCCAGTAGGCACCGACGTCGCCCTCTGCAGCGACCTTCCACTCCTCATCGAATGAGGAAAAGTAAAAGACATCAATGTTTTCTTCTTCCGCCCACTGATAGGTGTCAACAAAATATTTTATCGCGCTTTGTAATGACGGTACCGATCCTTCAAACGCCGTACCTCGGTCTGGCCAACCGGTTTCGGAGATGATGACTTTTTTGCCATTCGCCACACGCTGCGCTTGTCGATACATGTCCTTCATATAGAGTAGTGCGTAATCGGCCGGGCAACCTTCCCAAAAGGGGTAACAGTTGGTTAACAACACATCGCAGGCATCGGTGACTCTCGGAAAATCAACAAATTTGAAGTAGGCGTCAACATAGCCTACGGGAATGCCCGTTGTGGCTTCCCTCACACGCTGAATGTAGTCGATGAGTTGCTCTTCACTGAGATCCTCGCGCAGTAGAACTTCGTTGCCCACAGCGAGTATGTTGGCGTGGCCAGCTTGTGCGATGTCTATTGCATTGTGAATCTCGATTTCGTTTTGCTCGAGATTGTCATCGAGCCAAATGCCAACCATTGTCTTTAGGCCCATCTGCGCCGCAATGGCCGGGATGCGTTCGTTGCCTTCGCTGCAGGAAAACGAGCGCAACCAATTCACGTAGGACGCAATGATGCTCATGCGTTCGCGAATCTGCTCATCGCTTAATGCGGACCCTGGGCCCTGGCCTTCGATGTAGGGGCTGAAGGACAATCCATGAATCTTATTCGATAAGAGTTTTCGGACCAGGGCGCGGAGTTGCTCTAGGGATAGCGCCGCCACATCGATGCCGGCCAAAGAGAGTTTTCGGTGATAGAGATTGGACATAGTTTTAATCGATCAGGTGTGAAGAAGAGCGGGGGAGAAGCGAACATCGACGCGTTTGATCTCGCCTTTGCGATTAAATAGGGAATCAGCGGCTTTCGGCGGCAGACTCAGATTGTCGATACGATCCTGTTTATCGTCGGTATACCTTATACCGGTTGAACCGCCGCGTTCATCCAGCGTGTACACGAAGGGCACCTGGCACCAAGTAAACGCCAAGCTGCCGGGTTCGAGTTCAATAGATTGCCATTGATTGTGAACATCCAGATATCGAAATGGTTGCGATGTTGTACAGAACTCCTGCCGACGTAGGAGAGCGGGGTAAATACTGACCTGCCCATGTTCGACTCGCAGCCCTAGTTCGGCAAATCGACATATGACTTCTTCTTTCACCTGTCCGGTCATGCCAGGCTGGCGTGCACCAGATCCACTCGGCGTGTGGGAGTATGGATCGGTTGGAAACGCGCCATATTCATGCGGTGTTTTATTAAAGCCAATGCCGTCGCGGATCGTGTAATACAGCTCGCCGAGTCGTTGGCGTTCGGCCGAATTCGCGGTGTTGGTATAGAAGTTTTCCATTACGGCGAGCAGTAGCTTCGACACCATATGCCAGTAAATCGACCCCAAGCCCTCAAATCCAAACATCGTGCCAGAGCGACCGGTAAAGGCTTTGTGCTTGAACACCTGTTCAAACAGCGCACAAATCGGCCCCCGGGCAGCATCGATTTCGTTAGGGTAGTTGGCGGTCGCATTGTCCAGCGCGGCATTGAGATCCCCGACATTGCGAAAATCGGGATTAAAGCGGATGACATCATTGCTGTCTCGTGCCACCAACCGCTGATCGCCCGCACGGAGCATCGATTGCAAGAGTGGGATATCGTGTACCAGCTTGGCATCAATGCGATTTTTCTCGAGAAAACCAGGCAGTGCGCGATCGGGGTAGAGCATGAAGCTATGTTGATCGGCGCGATAGATATCGCTGGCGTAAAGGTTCTCGAGGATGTCGATGACCTGTTGCGCATCGAGTGCACCGGCACTGAGTGCGGCCACTTGCCCTTCCAGCATCGGATAGAGGGTGTCGACCGAAACGCTTTGCTCGTTGATGCCAATCAAATTGTAAGCATTGTAAAGACCGTCGCCTCGTTGGTTGGTGCCGATGCTATGATCAATGCACGCGATGGCCCGATCCAGCATCTTTTGTATCTCCGCGCTGTCACAATCTACTCTTCGCGAGAAGCCTTCCGCATAGACCCGTTCGCGATAGCGCCCCGACGCCTCGCCAAGCGTGGTCAGAGCACTGAACCGATCGTTGTCGTCGAGTGGACCGTTGCCAAGCAACGGTTGAACATCGGCCAGCGCGTTGCTTGTGTCCATCAACCAATCGTTCACTTCGCTTGATAGATTAAACGGCTGGCTTTCGCTTTGAAGCAGATCGTTAAGAAAAAGTGCATAACGGCGCATATAGTAGAGCGTGACCATCGATAAGCCGTGCCCCACCAGCGCGTTGTTGGCGTCATTCCACTCAGGTCGCTGAGTGGTGAGCCAAATACCGCCGTCGATCACCAGATTGCCAATTTTCGCAAGTAGCGGTACGAGCAGCTTCTCAATGAGATTGACTTGATAGACAGCGCCTTCTTGGTCGAGGAGCAACTTGCCGTCAGCACCCATCGACGTGACGCGCTCGTTGATCAGGTGTTCGAGACCTTCGTCAAAACGCACGGTGTTTTTCGGGTCACTCATCAGCTCGCCGTATGACACGATTCGATACGGTACATTGGCGTAGCTAAACACGTCCCGTCGCAATAGTGCGCTTAATGCGCCGGGATGAAAATCGCGCGATTGTTCAAGCAGCTTGAGCAAATAAATGATCTGGTGATCGCCCCAATAACCAATATAGCTCCAAGGGTTGTCCGGTTCTTCCACTTCCCAGTCGATGCCTTCCTTGGTGATGCGGTACGGGTTGTAGCCGTCAATGGTCGATGCATTCACAAATTTGGCAATGACGCTCTCGATGAAACCGGGGTAACTCCACAAGAGTGCTTCCCAGTTTTGAAAAATATCCCGCCAATTGCCTTGGTAGGACAGCACGCCTTCCCCTTCTTCGTTCTTTACTTTGATCTCGAACAAGTTCCAGGGGCGACTCGGGTCACCATGTCGTCGCCCAAACGTAATGGGCAGGTATTCGTAGGTTAGGCGTGCGAGCTGTTCATCATCTTGCGCATCGACCTTGGCGAGCAGCTCGCCGAGCGATATAGGTGTGGGCAGCGCAGCCAGAAAATCGGCGTGATGGTTAAACGTGGCATGACTAAAATGGCGCACCGAGTCGGCGTAGTCGCGACTGGGTATACGATATTGATCGACGAAAATGCCGCCACGCATGACATTGAACAACACATTGGCATAGTGGTGCGTTGAGACATTCTCTTCAGCGGTCGCCTGCAATCCATCGCTGCGCGCCATGATGCGTTCGAGATCGTCGCAACCTAGGGCGATGGAGCGAGTAATGGCGTCATCGAGCGTGCTGGGGTCTTCCAGCTGTTGGTTGAGTTTCACCACGTCGGCCTGACTGCGCTCAACGTCAGACACGATACGCCACGAACGCGAAGTGCCTGCCTCGAGCGCACGCTGCAAGCGAACAAAGTAGGCACCCCGAATGCCACGCGTATGCGTCTCGGTTGTGAACGCTTCACCCTGCCTGAACGCTCGGAGCTGTTTGTTCGAAATGGCTCTGGCGACAATGTCTGCGCCCACGCTGAACACGGTGGTGGCACGCAGAGATTCACTGGGCTCCGCTCGGTCTGTGATGCCCGAATAGAGCGTGAGGCAGGCAAGACCGGTTTTCTCGTCAAGCTCCGACCACTTATACGCATCGACTAAATTGCTACTGTTCGTTTGCGCAAAAGGTGGGGTGCCAGCGGGCAGTAGGTTTTGCAGTCCATCGACGATGTCGATGTGTGCTTCGGCGTTCCCGTCATTGATGAGCTGACTGTCGCGTACAAAACCAAACGCATCGCTCGTTGCCCATGTATAGCGGAAGGTCAACTGAAGATCGTGGTTGATTTCTTCAAAGCACAGCTTATTGCCCAAAGTGTTCTTATAAAGATTGCGACTGAGTGAATACAGCCCGTCGTGTTCGCGATTGAACGGCTCCCAGCAGACTTTATGCCCAACACGAACAATGGTTTTGGGCCCCGTGGTGCCCGCGTTGTCATGAATCTTGTCAACGGTCACATAGGGAAACAGCGCGGTTTCAGGGGCCACCCGACCGGCCGTCAGGCCACCGGTGGTGGACACGAACAACCAGTGATCGAGATTTGAAACGATGCTCATGAAAAAGGGCTTCATCTGATCGACATGGCGGATGGCGTAGTAGCGCTCGCCCGCAAAGTCGACAAATTCGCCCGAAACGGTCGGTGAGGTCATAGTGGGTTACTCGTCAAGAATGAGGCGGCCAAAGATGCCCGCGTCGATCCAGCCGCGATCGGTGGCGCCTTCTAGCACCGCTTCCGAGCCAATAAAATTTTCGCGAATGTCGCTGCCGTCGTTGTCGCAATAGGCGACCATCAGCCCCATGACTTTGCCAGAGGTCAGCGGTACGGGCTGATTGTCGTCGGCGCCATCCACGTAGTTGTCGGCATACACTTCAATGGCCACTTCCCAAATAATTTTGTCACCCTGTTGCCGCCAACGACTGTTTACATGGTGGGAGTAGCTTTGCGCCTGTTGGTTTGTGCCGATATCAATCGCCTGATTATCGAGTGATAGGTGATAGGCAAACGCATTGTGGTTGTACTGATGGTTGCCGCCCGAAAAGTCCTCATCGAGAAAAATCTCCAAACAGTCGTCGTCCCAATACTGCACGAGCGGGTCGCGATGAGTATCAATCAAAATATCGTCGGTAATTTCGGCAAGAATATAAAGGTGCGTGGGTGTCCACATCACCTTGTACCGGCCGTTAAAGTCAGCCGACGTGTGCTCGGGTCCTAGCCAGCGGTGCTCAAGCGCCTGCCACGGGGCGCTGCTCCAGACTGCGTCGGTCCGGCCATCGATAGTCGGTGCGCTGCGTGCGGCAGGGGCGTGATAGGTGGTGCGCCCGGGTGCATGGGTTGTGCTGGCGCACGCGGTGGTGCACAAGCCGGTGAGCGCCAGAACAAGCCAGGCGCGGAAAAAATGTGAGCGAGTGATCATAGAGCGTTCCAGTCAAGCCATGTGCGTCGGGTTCAATGGGTGGTGTCTCAGCACCAGCTGCCCCGCTAAGTGCCTTCATTGTCTGGCGAATTGACAGCGCTGTCAATCTGAAAATAACGCTGGCCGAATTGGAATGTTCCCCGTGCGCGTTATGGGTGGTAGAGGCGGCTGTCGAAATTTAACATCATGTATTAATTGGTTATTTCGGCCATTTATCGCGCACTCGACTGTTCCATCGACACGTGCCGTCTACCCGTTAAGGCTGGGGCCGTGAGATGATGACTGTCTCGTGTTTCTCATCGGTTAGCCGTGTGACAGTAAACGTATTTGGTCTCGATTTCACCAGCCGACCTAGCCGCGGCAAGCCCATAACGTGTGCGGTGTGTCGTGTCGACGGGCGTACACTGCACGTCCGTCGTGTAGACGGGTTTGAGTCCTTTGCCGAGTTTGAGGCGTTTTTACTTGCCGACGGTCCGTGGGTTGCGGGCTTCGACTTTCCGTTTGGCCAATCGCGTCGGTTCATCGAGAACATCGGTTGGCCCGCTAGCTGGGCGGAGTACGTCCGGTATGTGGCCACCCTAGAGCGTCAATCGTTTCGCGATCAGCTGGATAATTATCGTGTGGGCCGGGCGGATGGAGACAAAGAACATCGACGGAGTACCGACGCTCGCACTGGGGCCATCAGTCCACAAAAACTGTATGGCGTACCGGTTGGACTGATGTTTTTCGAAGGGGCTCAGCGACTACTAAGCAGCGGCGTAAACATTCCCGGGTTGTACAGGGGAGACAACCGCCGCACGGCCTTTGAAGTGTATCCGGGCGTATTGGCCAGGCGTGTGACGCGCCAGGGTTATAAGAGTGATAGTCGTGCGCTTCAGTCCGAAGCGCAAAAACAAGCGCGGGCGGATATTCTGGCCTATCTGCGCGGCGAGGGCTGCCGTCAAGATTATGGACTGGTGGTTACGATCGAAGGGACCTTAAACGAGGACCCGTCGGGTGACACACTCGATGCAGTGATGTGCGCCGTACAGGCCGCTTGGGCCCATCGCCAGGGCGACACCTTATTGCGTCGTCTTTCGGATGACCAACAGCTTGAGGGTTGGATCGCCGACCCGAAGGCGTTTGAGCCAGACGTTTGATGAATCGGATCGCCGACCGGCAAGCGTTTGCGCCAGACGTTTGATGAAAAGGGCAGCATCGACCTCGTGGGGTGTTCTATGGCCACCCAGTCCGGGTCCTATGACGTTAGGTGTACGTTGAACGCATAGCAGAGCGAGGCCGATTTATCCGGCCGCGTCACGCAGCCGCTGCGCAGCCACTTCGGGGGTAATATCGCGTTGTTTCTCGGCGAGCAATTCGAAACCCACCATGAACTTTGGAATCGTGGCCGACCGCAAGGCGGGCGGGTAGATGTGCATGTGTAGCTGCCAGCCGTCGTCGTTTGACGCAGGCGCGCTGTGCCAACCCATCGAGTAGGACATGGGGGCATTAAACAGGCCGTCATACTGTGTGAACAGTGTTTGAATCAACGCGGTGAGACCCGCCTGCTCGTCAGTGTTGAGGTCGTGCAGTCGGGTAACGGGCCGGCGCGGCAGCACCAGGGTCTCGAAGGGCCACGTCGCCCAGTAGGGAACAAGAGCCACCCACTCATCGTTCTCGGCGACGAGTCGTTCCGCAAGTTCACACTCTCGTGCGAGATAATCCATGAGCAAAATGCGGTCGTAGCGCTGCTGATACTGACGCTGTTGGTCAGCGACTTTCGCCGCCTCGGTCGGCAAACAGTCGATGGCCCATATTTGGCCGTGTGGATGGGGACTGGAAGCCCCCATCAGGCCACCTCGATTTTCAAAAATCTGCACCCATTCGAATTCTTTTGAGAGCTGCTCGCTTTGGTCCATCCACGCGCTGACCACTCGACCAATTTTGTCGGGCGGCATCTGGTGAAGGCCTAGATTGTGCTCTGGGCCGTAACAGATCACGCGACAACGGCCACGCACGGGCTCGGCCACGAACAGGGGGTCGCCGCTGCTTTGAATATCGGATTCATTGAGCAATGCGGGAAAGTCATTGTCGAAAATATACACATCATCGTAGTCGGGATTAATGACGCCGCCGGCGCGGCCATTGCCTGGACACAGGTAACAGTTTGGGTCGTAAGAGGGAAGCGGACTCGTGGCGTCTCCCTCATGCCCTTGCCAAGGCCGCTGTGTGCGATGAGGCGACACCACCACCCATTCTCCCGTGAGCGCATTACGGCGGCGATGTGGTGTGTCGAGTTTTCCCGACATGGGGCGTCTCCTGTTAAGCGATCAGCTGCGCGCCCCCCGATGGGGAGGAGCTATAGGTTTCAAGTTCAAGGCCGGTGGCTTCTTTGTATCGCTCAAAGAGCGTTTTAATAATGGCGTCGCGTCGATCGTGCTGAATGAGCGCGACAGCGCAACCACCAAAGCCACCCCCGGTTATGCGCGCACCGTATAGGCCCGCTTTAGGGCCAAGGTCATGTGCAATGGCATTGAGCGCATCCAGTTCCGGCACGCTGGTTTCATAGTCTTGCGACAAAGAAAGATGGCTTTGATGCATTAGCTCGCCGGCTTCTTGCCAACGTTGTGCCTGAATAGCGGCCACCGTCGCGCGTGTGCGCGCATCCTCGGTGGTTACATGCCGCGCGCGCTTAAAACGCAGTTCGCCGAGCGCGTCGCGGGCAGCGTCAACCTGTTCAGGCGTGACATCCCGCAGATGACTGACGCCAAGAATACCGCACGCCTCCTCGCACGTGGCGCGGCGTCGGGCATACGCGCCGTCGCGTAATTCACGACTGACTTTGCTGTTGATAATGAGCACGGATACGTTTGGATCCGCGATCGCAATATGCTCGACATCCAGCGACCGGCAGTCGAGAAACATCAGATGGCCTTCCTGTGCATAGGCCACGCAAAATTGGTCCATGATACCGGCCGGCATGCCAGTAAACGCGTGCTCAGCGGATTGGCACAGCGCCGCGAGGTCCTGGTCCGGCACGCAAGTGGGATCAAGGTGCTGAAGCAGGCGCGCGATACCAAGCTGCAGGGCTGCGCTGCTCGACAAACCGCAGCCCATGGGAACCGCTGACATGACCATCAAATCCAAAGCGGGCATTGCCATGCCGCGCTGTTGGAACTGGTCGACAACACCTTTGAGGTAGTCCGTCCAGGTGTGGCTCACACTCAGTGCTTCGCCGTCGACGCCAAACGATTCTTGGAGCTCAAGATTGACGCTATATACCCGTATGCCCGGTGCGCTGCGCGGTGCCGCAGCCATCCATATCGCGTGATCAATGGCCATGGGCAACACAAAACCATCGTTGTAATCGGTATGGTCACCGATGACATTCACGCGACCGGGAGCGCGTACAAACCATTTTGGTTCGTGGCCGTACCGCTCAACAAATCGTTGACGAAGTGTTGTTTGCATTGTCAGGAGACATGTCCTGCGGCGCCGGCATCGCGCGCGAGTTCAAGCTTGATGCGCTCGATGGTGTCCATCGCGGCGTCGTCATTGACTAACCGATTATGCCGTTGGATCAGCGCATTGAGCTGAAAAACGGAGATGAGCATCGCATAGAGTGGTGACAAATATCCGCGCTGACTAAATTCAGTGAGCGTCTCCGCGTCGAGCGCCTGAAGCTTCTCTTCGTCGATCGTATGCAGACCATTGATAGTCTGCGCGGTGTCATTGTGAAACAGCACCTGGATGCTCAGTTCTTTGATTAGGCCGGCGTTCTCAATGGTGTTAGCGAAGTGTTTGGTCTGATGGTTCGCTTGAAGCTGGGCATCGAGTTTGCGGGTGAGTGCATCGAGCCAAGGGGCTAACTTTCCGTCAGCATGAAAGAGCGCATCGCCTTCGCTATTGCTAAAGGCATCCGCAGAGGAATCAAAACCGACGGCACGCTGGTCGTCACTACCTGTATTGACCAAATAAAACGGAAACGTCTCGATGACTTGAGGCAGGTACGTGGCGTGCCATTGCTGCGAGTCACAAAACAAATTTCGCTCGATCTGCAAGCTCGTCACAATCGAGAACGACCAGTCGCCGCTGTCAGTGTTACGCGTGAGAAACACCGGGAAATTACTGACGGCCTTGGCGATTTCTTCTGCACGAATGGGCAGGACGTGGTGTTGCGACGCAAAGCGAACGCCGCTATTGGGGCGAAGACGGAGGTCAGCGTGTAGTGCGCTATCGAGCAGTGTCGGTGAGGTCATGATTGAGTTCCAAAAGGGGTTTAACTAAGCCCGGGCCGCTAGCCATTGCTCGATGTAATCGCGGTGCGCTGGCAACTTTTGCAACATCTGTTGAGTGAGCTGCTCATTGCGTTGAATAATCTTGGTGGCGTGCTCACGTTCACTGTAAAGATGCGCGTGATTACTAAAGTCTGGCCGGAATCCCATGCCATACAGCACATACTGATAGCTCGCGGCAGGGAATAGCTCGACCGCGCTGTCAAAATCGCTGCGTAGCGGTCCGCGATATTGCCACATAGCAAGGTCTTCTTTGAGCGAGTCTGGAATCGTGTCGGGATCGCGGTGAGCCGCCCAATAGGGTTCGGGTCGTTGATTGAGCATGTAGTGCAGTTTTAGAAAATCGATAATTCGCTGCCAGCGATAATCCATCTGCTGGTTAAACCGCCGCGCAGTAATCGGCATGATGTCGCCGCTAGGCGGTAGATTCTCCGCGATATAGCGCGCGGAAATTTCGACCAACATAATGGCGGTGGCTTCAAGTGGCTCCACAAATCCAGCCGATAAGCCGACGGCTACGCAGTTGTGTTTCCAATATTCGGCGCGATGACCCGAGCCAAACTTGATGTGTCTCGCGTCAAGCCCGTCTGCACGATCGCCTAGGTACGCGCGTAAATTGCGCTCAGCTTCGTCATCGGATAGGTATTGCGACGAATAGACATGGCCAACGCCGCGTCGGGAGGTGAGCCCGATGTCCCAAATCCAGCCAGCGTTTTGCGCCGTGGCAATGGTGTGACAGGCCATAGGATCTGAATCATTAGCGTAGGGCACTTGCATCGCTAGAGCGCGGTCGTTAAACAGCACATCGTCTTTTTGCAAAAAGGGCACGCCGAGCTGTTTGCCGAGCAACAACGACGCGAAGCCTGTGCAATCGACAAATAAATCGGCTTCGAAAAGCCCGCGCTTTTCGAGCTGAACCGCGGTAAGTGCTCCCGATGCATCTTGTTCGGCAGACTGCACGGTGTCGACCACGTGCTGAACGCCCAACTGATCTCGACAGAATTCCTTGAGTAGGTCGGCAAAGGCACCCGCGTCGAGGTGGTAGGCGTAGTTGCATTGACCCTGGTAATCCGATTCGGTGATGGTGCGCGGCGCGAGTCCCGCCTCGCACACGTGCTGCTGAAAATTCGATTCCGTCGCGTAGTTGGCGATGTCGGCGACATAGGGCGCCAGATCGATGCGCCCATAGCCTAGCGGCACCGTGAATGGGTGGTAATAAAAGTCGCCGTTGCCGTGCACCCAATCGACGAATTTGCCGCCCTGCTTGAAACCCGCGAAGCAGCGCCGGAATAGCTCGCTTTCTTTGATGCCGATTTGCTTGACGGTGTTTTTCATAGTCGGCCACGTGCCTTCGCCGACGCCCACGGTGGGAATGTCAGCCGATTCCACGAGGCTAACGATAAGATTGTCGGCGTGTTGGTGATGGGCCGCGATAATGCCGGCAGTCAGCCAGCCTGCGGTGCCGCCGCCGACGATTAAAATGTGCTGTATGGGCTTGCTCAAGGTTGTCTCTCGCTATGCCGAAATGAGGCCGCTTTTACGACCCTAAGATTAGCAAAAAAAACGGCCCGCGAGTGTCCCCGCGAGCCGTCGTTTTGGTGGGTGCCGCGCCCGTTAGTACTGGTAGCGGAATCCAAACGCGTATCGCGAACCGTTGTCTTCAATACTGTAGACCTGGTTGGCAAAACGCCCTGTCTGTCGCCGTTCTTCTTCGGTGATATTGATGCCTTCGAAGAACAGTTCAAGATTGTCGCGTAGGTTGTAGCTGGCGCTGATGTCCCACTGACCAAAGGAGTCAGTGTTGATCGGCTCGCCGTTGAACCCGTTGTCGATTTGTTGCAGGAAACCTTCGCGGTTGTTGTAGGCAATACGCGCCTGCAAAATGTCGGTCTCGTAAAAGAACACAATATTTTGCGAGTCACCGAGGCCCTCCAGCGCAAAGCGCTGAGTGGTGTCGGCGGTGAGCTGCACATTACTGTCCACAATCGTTGCGTTGGCCTGGATGCCAAAGCCGTTCGCCCAGACATGGGTCACACCGATTTCGTAGCCCGTCACCCGTGCCGATTCACCGTTTCGCGGACGGCTCACCGTGTAGACCTCTTGCTCACCATTCAACTCTTCCGTGGTGCCCACAATGTCCACGCCCGGGTTGGCAGGATCAACCAGCGCGCCCGGCGCACACAGTGCGTCTCCGCAACGGAAATCAGGTCCGAGGCGGTTGGTCAACGTGAAGGTCTCTGGGCCGGTGAGAGTGGTAATGAAGTCTTCCACTTCTTTATTGAACACCGTAAACGTCGCGTTGCTGTTTTCGGCGTAGTACCACTCGAAGGCGATATCCCAGTTGCTGGAACGGAACGGTTCAAGCGATGGGTTACCCCCGGACGCCGTGAGGTTTTGGCGACGCGGCTCATTGAAGTTGGTTGACGGTGACAGCTGCGACATGGTCGGGCGAGTCAGTGAATCATAGGCCAAAAATCTCAGCACCATGTCGTCACGAATGTCGAGCTTGGCGGTGAAATTGGGTAGCAGATTCGAGTAGCTGTCGCCTTGCGTGATGTCCGTAGCCGGGCCCAGCACGTTCGAGAAGAGCGTGAGGTCGGTGGTTGGGATCACATCGACGATGAAGCTCTGCACCGCGTCTACGTCGATATCGGTCTGAGCATAGCGCGCACCCAGTTCAACGGTCAGCGGCATATTGCTGAGTTCAAAATCAAAATTGAAGTTGAAATACAGACTGGTCACGTCTTCGTTAATGGTGTACCGATTGTTCTGCAGCGTCGGTGTAATCGGGTTACCAGACGAAGCGAGAAAATCGACGTAGGCGTCACCATCATACGTGTAGAACGTATCGATTAAGCCTGGGAAGAAGTTGTTGGCGGTAAACGGTCTAAAATCGATTGTGGCGTTGGGGGCGGCTGTGCCATAGCCACAAAACGCACACTGATTGCCGAATATCTGGAACGACTTCTTCTCTCGGTCTTGATTGTAGACACCAAATTTGGCGCCGGTAAATGCGCCCGCGTCAGCAGCAAATTCGAAATCAAGCTTGAACTCGGTGATTTCATCTTCGGCGGAAAAGACATTGCCTTTTTCGTTGTAGTGCAGTCGCGACAGGCTGGCATCGGGCAACGCACCGTTACCAAAGCCATCGTGCGAAACGACGGGGGTGCTGCCGGTTCCATCAAACTGGTAGTTGTTGATGATGCCGACTACGTTGAAGCGGTCACGGCCGGCACGGTCATTCTCAGCCGACGAGGTTGATGCGTCAAAACTCGCGGTGAGTCGGTCGTTCACGTCCCAGGTCAGATTGAGACCAAAGCCGTTGTTGCTGACATCCCGTGAGTTACGTGTTGTCGACACAAAGTCAGTGGCGGGATCGCCGCTGCCCTGGTGAAGGTCGATGCCTTGAGTAAACTGCACCAGCGTGTTGGTCGCGGGGTCCAGCGTGCCTGAACCCACGCGATCGGGCTCAAACCAAGATGCCAAGTCAGTGACTAGAGAATCGACTTCGTATTCCGAGACAAAACCATCCACCGTGACCGTGATGTCATCAGTCGGCATAAACTGGAAAACGAGATTGGCGTTGGTGCGCTCACGTTCCTGATCATCGACGATCTGGTCCCAGTTACGCGGGATAAACGCGTTGGTAAACAATACGCCGTCATTGCGGTTCGAGATCGTTTGACCTGGGCGCCAGCCCGCCGTCTGAATGCGGTTGATCTGCACGTCTCGCTGCTGATGACTCACCGAAAACAACACCCCAGCGCGATCGTCCGCAAAGGTGTTGCTGACAATCAGCGTACCGGCCGGCGTAATTTCCTCAGAAAGACTCTCGTAGGTGCCTTTTAGTGAGCCTGCCAGTTGGAAGCCCTTCTGGTCGAAGGGACGCGCCGTTTTAATGTTGATGGTTGAGCCAATACCGCCCTCTTGCAGGTCTGAACGGGCGCTTTTGTAAACATCCGCACCAACAATCAGTTCAGACGCGAGTGTGTCGAAGTTGAATGAGCGATCCGGCGCATCGGTGGCGACTTGACGGCCGTTCACCAGCACGGTGTTAAACGAAGGACCAAACCCTCGCACGGTCACCGCGCGGCCTTCACCGCCATCGCGATCGATCGACACGCCTGTGATGCGCTGAAGTGACTCAGCGACGTTGAGATCCGGAAATTTGCCGACGTCCTCGCGAGCGATGGAGTCGACAACGCCGGTGGCGGCGCGTTTCACGTCGGCGGCCCGACGCAAACTGCCGCGGATACCGGTGACCTGAACTTCTTCAAGCACCGTTTCCTGGGCAACCGCCCCGGGACCGGTGCCGAGCACTAGCGCGCTCGAAATTGCGGCCGCCAGCGCGGTCTTTTTAAAGACCCGTTGTTGACGAACAGATGACTTCATTAAGATGACCCCCCTAAAAGATCGTAAGATGTTTGCCTGGAAAGGGCGACGAAATTGGCGTAGAAACAACACGCGATTTCGAACACTTTTTAATGTAGTACAGGCTGTGGTTTTAGTAAACTCCCGTGCTATAACAGCGGTTTACAAATTCAACTGATGTTCGTACAAAACATCAGCATTTTCCGGAGACGCAAAAAATGTTTGGTGTGTGCTACTACCCGGAACACTGGCCTCAATCGCTCTGGCGTAGCGACGCCCAGAAGATGGCAGAACTGGGTTTGCGCTACGTGCGAATCGGCGAGTTTGCCTGGTCGCGACTCGAACCGATCGAGGGTCAGTACGCGTTTCGTTGGCTGGATGAGGCGATTGATACGCTGGTGGCGGAAGGGTTGGAAGTGGTGCTCGGCACGCCCACTGCGACACCACCTAAGTGGTTGATTGATAAGTACCCAGAAGTGCTGCCGGTTGATCCAGAAACCGGCCGCGTGCGCGGTTTTGGCTCTCGCCGCCATTACGATTTTGCCAGTGATCGCTACCGACAGGAGGCGTTGCGCATCACCGAAGTGATGGTCAAACGCTACGCGAACTATGCTGGCGTAGTGGGCTGGCAAACCGACAACGAGCTCGGTTGTCATGACACCACGCTCAGCGCATCACCGGTTGCCGAAGACGGTTTTCGCCACTGGTGCGAAGCACGCTATGGCGAAATTGATGCGCTCAACGCAGCGTGGGGGAATGTATTTTGGTCTATGGAATACCCTTCGTTTGGTACCATAGAACTGCCGGTCGGAGCGGTTACTGAAACCGCACCTGCGCATCAACTGGCTTGGCGGCGCTTTGCATCGGACTGTTTGGTTCGTTTCCACAGCGACATGGTCGACGTGATTCGCGCGCACGCACCGCATCAGTTTGTCACGCACAACTTTATTCCAATGGAAGATACCGGGGCGGACAACCATGCGCTCGCCGCACCGCTCGATTTCACGAGCTACGATAATTATCCCCTGGGTCGAACCGAACAGTTTTTTGCGGATGCACCGGACGATCAATTTAGGCGTTACATGCGCACGGGGCATCCAGATTTGTCCACCTACCTGTTCGATCAGGTGCGCTGCTTGAGCAAGCGCGGTTTCTGGGTGATGGAACAACAGCCCGGCCCCGTTAATTGGGCGGCGCACAATCCCAGGCCGGCGCCGGGCATGATTCGTCTGTGGACGCTGGAGGCGTTTGCGCATGGTGCCGAGTGCGTCAGCTATTTTCGTTGGCGGCAGGCGCCATTCGCACAGGAACAAATGCACGCCGGCTTGCTGCGCCCTGACCACACTGAGGCGGCGGCATGGCCCGAAGTGGTCAGCGCGATCAATGACGCAAAAACGTTAGGTGTGGATTCCCTGTCTCAGCCGACCGCTCAGGTTGCGATCGTCACGTCGCCCGAGAGTTTTTGGGTGAGCGAGATTGAAAAACAAAGCACGGCGTATGCGTTTAACCGCGTGCAGTTTGACTATTATCGAGCGCTTCGCGCCCTGGGAATAAACGTTGATTTTGTGTCGCAATCTTCCGACCTGTCGCCGTATTCTCTTGTGGTTGCGCCCAGCCTGCCGATGCTCAGCGAGGAATTTATCGCGCGTTGCCAAAGGAGCGATGCGCGTTTGGTGTTTGGCCCACGAAGTGGTGCCAAGACGCCCGAGTTTGGCTCCCCGCCCACCTTGCCCCCTGGACCACTTCAAGCGCTGATCGACTTACGGGTGCTCACGGTCGAAACACTACGCCCGGGCTGCACGGAATTGTTGCGCTACGCGCGTGAAGGTTTTAAAGACTATGCCAGCACACTGTGGCGTGAGGAGCTCGATGGGAGCGGGGTCGATGTGCTGGCGCACTATCATGACGACGCGCCAGCGGTGGTGGCCAATGATCGGGTGGTCTATATCGGCACACTCACCGATCGCGATTTTCTGGAAGACCTGTTCCGCCACGAATGCGACGCGCTGGGCCTGAGTATTCAGATCGCACCGCCGGATGTCCGGCTACAGCGACGCGGTGATTTGATGTTTGCCTTTAACTATTCAGACCAACACGCCGAACTGTCACTGCCGGATTCGACGCACATTGTGTTGGGGTCCGATCCGGTGTCACCCCGAGATGTGACTGTTTGGAAGGAGTGACGCGGTTAGAGCGCGTCTCTTCTCGCCGGCCGACTAAACGGGTGTGTGCCGCGCGTTTTTTGTTCAACCCACCGACAGTCACCGTTTACACGGCGTTTGTCACCGCCGTATCGGTGTGATATCACCCTGTTTGGCGTATCCATTGCCTGTGCAAAGACGGTGCGCGTTCAATTTGCTGCGAGACCATCATGACACTACAACTAGCTATCTTCGTTGGGCTGACCGGCCTCATTGCGTTCTTGACGTACTTAAAATGTCGCAACGCGCCATCGACAAGCGGTATGTCGATCGAGGCCCAAAACAAAGAAGTGTTTCTGGCAGGCGGTGGCCTCACTTGGGTGTTTGTCGCCGGGTCGGTCACCTTAACCAATCTCAGCACCGATCAGCTAGTGGGCAT